>CBINGT010000377.1:0-4049 GCA_966250245.1 uncultured Anaerolineae bacterium | reverse complement strand
ACGCTCCAGGACGGGGCCGAGTCGATCCAGGTGCTCGCATTGCGGGACGTGACCTAGCTTCAGCGGTTGGAGCGTGCGCGACGCGAGATGGTGTCGAACGTGTCCCACGAGCTGAGCACGCCCATCACCGCGATTGGCTTGCTGGCGGACACGCTGATCGAAATGGCGGACAAAGAGAAGCCGAAACGCGTGCGCAAGATGGCCGCCGACATCAAGCGCGAGGCCGACACGCTGTCCCAGCTTGTGCAGGAGATGCGCGATCTCTCGCTGATCGAATCAGGCCAGATGCCCATCCGCCTGACGCCGACTCGCCTGCTCGATGTGGCGAAGGCGAGCGTTGAGCCGCTTGAGGCTCTGGTGGAAGGCAAGCAGCAGACGATCACGATTGACGTCCCGGATGATCTGATGATCCTGGCAGACAGCTTCCAGCTTCAGCGGGCGCTGAAGAATATCCTGCACAACGCCGTCAAGTACGCGCCAGTCGAGGGCGAGATCGTGGTCAGCGCCACGACCAGTGGCGAAGAAGCGATCCTCTCCGTCAAGGACAATGGTCCCGGCATCGCACGTGACGACCTGCCGCGTATCTTCGAACGCTTCTATCAGGCAGACCGCGCGCGCCGCAGCGGGACTGGCCTGGGGTTGGCGATTGTGCGCCATATTGTGCTGGCGCATGGCGGCCGTGTGTGGGCGGAGAGCACGCCAGGCGAGGGGGCGACGTTTTACATTGCGCTCGCGCTGGCGCAATCCAAAGAGCCTGCGGTCGAGCCAGCGGAGAACCCGACCGCCTAGCCCCGGTGCGCTAAAGGCGTCAGATCGGCTCGCTGTGTTCTTCAGTCCAGCGGTCGTAGCGGGCGCGCAACTCGCGGACGATCGGCCCGACTGCGCCGGACGCAACCGGCTGTCCGTCGATCCGCGTCACCGGCACGACGCCCCTCCCGCTGCTAGTGATCAACGCTTCCTCAAAGCGCGGGATGTCCTCAACACGCGGCGCATCCATGCGAACCGGCAGCAGTTCAGCGGCGATTTCAAGCACCGCGCGCCGCGTAATCCCCGCCAACACGCCTTCGCCTGCCGTAAACAGCACGCCATCGACCACCGCGTAGAAGTTGCTGGACATGCCTTCCAGCAGGCGGCCGTCCGGGCTGCGGAGAATCCCCTCGTACACGTCGGGCGGCAGCGAATCCTGCGACGGCTTGCGGACCGTCATCCAGGCGGTGGTTTTGACGACCGGGTTTTCACGCGCGATTGGCAGCGTGACGACGTGCGCCCCATTGCGCTGGACATCTTCGGGCACTGGCTGGAACGGTTCGAGTGCCAGATAGAGGCGCGAAGGATCCTCGCGCGGGACGGTAATGCGGAATTTCGCGTCCGGGAATCCGGCGGCGTGCAACGCGTCGCGCAGCGCAGCGCGCAGGCGAGCACGGTCTAGTTCGAGCGGGATGCCGCTCAGCCGCGCCGACTCTTCCAGGCGGTCGAGGTGCGCGTCGAGCATCAGCGCCCGGTCGCCGAAGAACGTCCGCGCGACGGTGTAGACGCCGTCCGGCTCCAGGCTAACCGCAGCCGCCAGCGACGGCACCTGATATGGCGTTGGGATCACCTCATCAGGCGTGATAATCAGGGTTGGAATGGGCGTGAAGGTGTCGGTCACGGCGCTTCACTCCGCAGCGGAAGGAAACAGGTCAGGCGCAAATTGTAGCTTATCGCGGGAAAACCGCGATCACGCTCGGCAGGCGGTCGAAGGCGGCGTACACATCGTCGGTCCCTTCGGGGCGGTCGAGGATGAGCCCGGTCGAACGCCCGCCATCCAGCGCGAACGCGATCCGCACGTCGAGGTCGCTGCCGAGCAGCCAGTCTTGCATGGCGCTGAAGCTCACCTCGCTCAGCGGCGTGACGATCAGCAGGATGCGCCCCGCGCTGTCCTGTGCGATCACCGTGCGGCGCGCCGGGTCGTCAAAGCCCTGACCGCGCGGCGCGGGGACGCCGCCTGCCTCAACCAGCATCGGGAACGACTGGACCGCGTGCCACAGCGGCTCGCCCTGGTACGGCTCGCTGACCAGCGAGCGCACGCGCGGACCCGCGTCCGTCACCTGGAACATGCCGCCGAAGCCCCTGAACGACTGTCCGAAGACCTGCCCCTCACTGGCGACCAGTCCAAGCGCGCGGTTGTTCTCGTCAAAGAATGCGCCGTTGACGATTACGGCCGCGCCCGGCAGCGCGGCGCGCCAGTCGTTGAGCGACAGTGGCTCGCCTGGGCGGTAGCCCACGTGGAACGTCGCCTGCGCGGGGTCGATCCGCACGATCACCGCCGCCGCGTTGAACGCACTTCCGGTGGTGATCGTAGCCATCCGCCGCTCGATACCGGGGCGAATCAGTTCCCACCCGCCTTCGGTGACTGGCTCCGGCGCGGGTGTGACGGTCGGGGTCGGCGGGGGGATCTCGGCGCGGGTCAGCGTGCACCCGGCGAGCGCCAGCAGGCTAAGGACCAGCCCGCCAAGCAGCGCGGGCAGCGCGGTTGTTCGTCGGATGTCGGGCATAGTTATCTCTTGTCGTCAGGGCGGTCTTCGGCCTTTCGCCGTCGCTCAAGCAGGCGCGAAGCAAGCGTGCCCTCGCCTGGAGCCGGTTCGGCGCGCTCCGGCGCTTTGGGCTTGGGCGCGGGGGGCGCCGAGATGGTCGTGGGGCGGGCGGAGCGGCGTGGTTTCGCGGTGACTGCTTCGCTGGCCGCCGGTCGCTCGGATGCGGACGGCAGCGGGGATAGCGTTCCCTCGGCGGCCGGGCGGGCGCGGTCTTTCACGTCGAGAAGCTGGCCCAGGTAGGAAGATCCGGTCACCGGCGCCGCCTCGCGCGTGGTAACCTTGCTGATTACCTGGTCGATGTCTCGCCGGGTGAGCACTAGCCGCCGCACTCCCACGTCGACCGGTAGCAGAATCGCCGCCGCCAGCAGCAGATACGGCCACAGCGGCTCGGCGGCACGCTGCTGGTCGAGGTTGTGATCGAAGCTGGCAGCCGGGTTCTCAGCCAGCGATCCGCCGCCGGTGATTCCCGATATGCGTTCAAGCTTGAACAACGGCTCCTCGCTCGACGTTTCATTCGGGTCGATCCGGTACTCGTTCGAATAGCTCAGCACCCAGCCAGCGGTCTGGCGGACCTGCTGCGGGGTGAGCGTTTCGGGGTCGCGCTCGGTCGCGCCCGCGACGGTGATGAAGTACGAGCCTTCCTGGCGCGGCGTGAAGACCGCCTCGTAATGCCCCGGCGCGGTCTGCTGGAGCACGACCGTCTCCGAGTCAAGCTGCGTGCTGGCGATCGACGCTTCCAGCGCCAGCCCGTTGAGGAAGTCGCCCTGCGCAGTGCGCGCGTCCACCGACAGCACCGTTTCGCCGCCGCGCTCGATCACCTGCGCCTCGATGTTGTTCGTGCTGCCCTCGATGATCGACCACTGGATCGCCTGCGTCCAGAAATCAGCGAAGCCTTCCCAATCGACCCAGTTCGCGCCCCAGCGCGCGCTGGCGTCCGACGTGAAGGCGACCGCGCGCCCCAGGCCGTACTGCCACGCTGCGAGGATCGGGTCGTCTTGCGGGCCACGCAGGATGACGGTCGCTGTTTCTTTGGGTGAGGTGGCGATGTACCCGAGCAGCGGCGGCGCGCTGTCGATCCCCTCGATGATCGGGTGGCGCGCGCTGATCGCCGGGGTAAATTCCTCTTCCACGATGTAGGCGCGTGTGGCAAGCAGCGTTTCGGCGGTGAAGATGGCGGGAATGGTCGAGACGTCGTACGTCAGGTGGAACTTGCCGCGCCCTGCCAGCGCGACCTCTTGCAGCCATTGCGCGTAATCCTGCCCGACGGCGACGACTGATGTGGTGATGCCGTAGTTCTGATACATCCGGTCGACTATCGGGACGACGCCGCTTGGGTCGGAGCCGCCATCCGTCAGCAGGATGATGTGCTTAAGCTGTGACGGCTCCTCGCTCAGCACGCTGTCAGCGGACAGCAACCCCTGGCGGATGCTCGTTCCGCCGCCGGGTCGCAGCGCGCCGACCGTGTCGCGCAGGACT
>CBINGT010000376.1:0-4065 GCA_966250245.1 uncultured Anaerolineae bacterium | reverse complement strand
CAGCGATTGAGCCGGTGCGTCATGAAGCTATGATGCTGGAGGCGTGCGAGCTTAGCTGGCTTCGGTCACGGTGAAGCTACAGTCGCCGGTTTCGCTTTCGCGCGCTGTGCCCGGCCCAAAGTTGGCGTACCCATCGGTGATGGTTTCGCTCCACGTGACGCGATAGGTTACCTGATGCTCGCCCGGCGATAAGCGGCCGACCGGGTAGTACCAGTAGATGATCCAGACGCCGCTCTCTTGTTTCATCTCCTCGCCGTACTGCTCCCAGTCGTCGAGAAGCTGGCCGTCGAGGCGGACTTCGTAGGTCACATTATCGAGGTGCTGATCCATCAGCTCAGGGCGCGCAACGAACCAGCTCCACTCGACAAACACGCTGTCGGCGGTGGTAATTGCCGGGGCGCGGACGCCTTTCTGGCGGCAATACGCCAGCACGTTGACGCGACGCCCCTCGGCTTCGCTGGCCGTGCTGGTGTTGGGAACGGGTGTTTCGGCGGCAGCGACCGCTTCGGCGTTGCCCTCAGCGGCTTCGGCGGCGACGTCCTCGGTTTCGAGCGGCTGGGCGATAATGCTCTCGTAGTCCGTTTGAACCAGCCGCGCCAGCACCCAGAGCAGTTCTTCCTCGCCATCATCGTCGGAGAGCGCGACTTTGTACCACAGGCGCCCTTCGGAGTCGTTTTGCATCCCGATCACACCCACTGTCGTGCCGGATGGAACGGTCCGTGCGATAGCGTTGTTCAGTCCAGGGCCCACCCGCAGGTTGACATTCTGCGTGGAGCGGATTTCCCCCTCGACGGTAGGGGTAGGCGAGGGGGCTACGGTTGGCGTGGCGGTCGGCGGGAGTGGCGTGTCAGTTGCGCGCGGAGTAGGAGACGGGGTGAAGGTGGCGCTCGGTAGCGGTGTGGCGGTGAAGCGTGGTGTGAAGCTGACGATCGGCTTGACCGTGCGCGTCGGCAGGCTGGCGACTTCGCCACCTTCGACGGTCGGCGCGGACGAGTCCGGGCCCGCTTCCTGACAGGCCGCCGCGAGCAACGCAACGACCAGCATCAGCGCCGCCATCATCCAACGTTTCCGAGTGTTCATCGGACATATCTCCCCAGAAAAATTACTCGCGGCGCGGCAGTGGCATGCGGTGAGCAGAGCAGTGAGCGATGTGTTGCGAGCGGTAAGGGGTAATCAGACCAGCGCTCCGGCGTCAAAATCCATAATAGCCTCTCGGTGCTGCGCCCGATCCTCGGCTTGTGGCTCACTGCTCGCGGCTCGCCGCTTGTCGCTGAAAACGCGCCGACCAGCACCATCTATTATGATCGAAAAACGATTCGTCACAAATACCCGCGCGTTTTAGGCGGAATCGGGCGCTTGGCGGGCGGATTCTCAACGAAACGCGCATCGAATTGGGCGATGTGGTGTTCTTGGTAGTATCATCGAGGATCGAACCCTATCAACCTATTGGAGTGCGTGCATGGATCCGTTGTCAGTCGTGCTGATTATTGTTGCCGGGTACGTCATCGGGTCGTTTCCCACGGCGTACCTCGTTGCCCGGACAAAGGGCGTAGATATTTTTCAGGTGGGCAGCGGCAACATGGGCGCGACGAACGTCACGCGCGCGCTCGGATGGCGCTATGGTCTGCTGGTGTGGGCGTGGGACGGGCTGAAGGGCGTGCTGGTCGTGCTGCTGGCGCGCGAGATCTACCCCGAAGCGCGCACCGCGGCGAGCGTGATTGGCGCGGTCGCGGTTGTGGCGGGGCACAACTGGTCGTTCCTGGCGACGCTCATCACCGGTAGCATCAAGGGCGGCAAGGGCGCAGCGACCGCGATGGGCACGTTCCTGCTGCTGGCGCCGACCCTCATCGTGGCGCTGACCCTCGCGCTGGCGGCGGCGGTCATCTTATTGACCCGTTTCGTCTCGTTGGCCGTGCTGACGGCGGCGGCTGTGGGCGGCGTTGCGATCCTGATCCTGGTGATCGTCGGCTATCTGGAGCCGGTGTACACGCTCTATTTGCTGGTGGCGTACATGATTTTCTGGCGGCACCGGCGCAACATCTACAGCCTGATCCAGGGCACGGAGCGGCGGCTCGGCGAGCGAGTCTAGGCTTCACACAAATCGGAGCAAACCAAACGCCCGACCGGGATTTCCCTGGCCGGGCGCTTTTGTTTCGGTGAGAAGCAGCACGCTCCGCTATTCGATCGGAGCGCGGCGCGAGCGGCGGAACCCGCCCATATAGTCCGGCACGGTCAGCGCGAAGATACGACACCGCCGCGTATCGGACAGGCGGCTGCGGATCATCGGGTCGATTTCCTCGAGCGTCTGCGTTGTGGTGAAGACGGTCGGCGCGTGCGAGAGATAGCGATAGTCTACAATCTGCCGAATCTTCTCGCGCGCCCACGGCGAGGCGTTCGTCAGGTCGAGGTGGTCGATCACCAGCAGCGGCGCGGCACGGATCTCATAAAATCGCTTGTCGAATGAGGTGGATGACGTCGGGCTGAATGCTGCGCGCAGATAGTCGAGCAGATCCGGCGCGGTGACCAGAAGCACCTGCTCACCCCGCGCATGCCGGTAGTTGGCGATGGCTGCGGCGAGGTGTGTCTTGCCGGTGCCGTGCTCCCCCATGAACAGCAGCCACTCGCGCGGGTCTTGCGCGTAGGCGCGCGCGATCTCGAACGCTTCGCGCAGGTTGCGCCGTTCCTCGGGCGGCAGGACGTCCTCACGCAGGTCAAACGTCTCGAAAACCATCTCGCCGTACAGGCTCAGGTTCGAGATCGGGCTTGGCTCCACCGCGACGTCGGCCCGGCGGAAATCGGGCAGGTGCATGTTCACGCTCTGCGTCAGGTGCCAGTCCACGATGCGGCTGCGGATGCGCGGGTCCATCGCGTTGAGCTCGCAGTTGGTGGTGATGACGGTCGGCAGCCGGTGCAGGTAGCGGTGATTGATCAACTGGTAGAGCTTTTCCTCGGCCCAGGGCGTCGCGCTTTCCGCGCCGAGATCGTCCAGGATCAGCAGCGGGGCGGTGCGTACCTGCTCAAAAAGCTCGTCATACGCGACCTCGGATGTCGGGCCGAACGCCGCGCGCAGGTGGTCGAGCAGGTCTGGCACGGTGACGAATAACACCTGATCGCCGACTGCCAGTCGATAGTTCGCAATCGCGGCGGCGAGGTGCGTTTTTCCGCTGCCGTAGTTCCCCTGGAACAGCAGCCATCCTTCGGGCTGGAGCGCATAGCGTTGCGCGAGGTCGAACGCGACGCGCAGCGACGAAAGCTGCTCCTCGTTCAAGCCGTGCAGGTCAAGCTGGAAGGTTTCGAAGGTTTTGTCAGCCAGGGCGTCAAGGTTGCTCAGCTTGCGGACCTTCATGGCGTGGCGCTCGGCGAGCACGTCCCGCTGGCAGACGCACGGAAATGCCTTGCCGAAGTCGGGATGCTCGACCGGCACATCACGCACGACGTAGCCCATATCCCCGCAGATCGGGCAGACGGGGGGCGTCTCGCCGTTAGAAGTCGATGATGTCCGAGAGGGACCCCCGGACATACCGGTAACGATCCGCTTGAGTGGGTTGTTGAGTGACTCCACGGTCTTTTCCTTCGCTCTCCCAACGCTGCAGGATCGCGGCGATATAGCGCCAGCTTCGCTTGTTGCGCTCCACCGCCAGCCGGAAGGCTTCCTCGATCCAGGCGGCGGGATAATCTTGCTCTGCGGCGCGCAGTTGATCGCTGATCAGCGGCGATAGCGGGCCGATGTTTTCCTCATAGAGCGCGAAAATGTTGGGGCGCTCGTCCAACAGCGCGATTGGCACGTCGCGGTCACCTGGCACGAAGCGGCCCGCTTCGATTGCGCGCACGGCGTTGCGCCCGCGCACCGTGTTCACGAAGTATACATCCTGCGGCTCGTCCACGCCCGAAATCTGCACATGCAGCAGCGTCCCCCGCTCGACAGCGCGCGCCAGCCCTGCACGCGCCGCTTCGGCGGCCTCGTCGGGATCCGGAGCCAGCCCGCTAAGGAAGCGCGTGTCTTTCAATAGCTCGCGCAGGGTGAGATAGCGGTATTCGCCTTCCTGTTGTTGGAGCGCCCAGAAC
>CBINGT010000375.1:0-4070 GCA_966250245.1 uncultured Anaerolineae bacterium | reverse complement strand
CCGGACCGTAAAGATGCAGAAAGGGATGCGCCGCTTTCGGCATGGACGACTCCATTACCCTCAAAGGAATCAAACAAGGGCTGCTGGTAACCGTGAAACCGGACGGGCGCTGGTCGGACGTGACGGCCCGCCTGACGTCCATGATCGACGCACAGAGTGCATTTTTTCGCGGCGCGCAGATCGCGGTAGCGGTTGGCCCGCGCGAGGTGCGGCGTCACGAACTGTCGAACCTGATCAAGCTGCTCGAAAAGCGTGACGTGACGCTGCTGGCAGTGCTTGGAGAGAGCGCCACGACCGTCGGCGCCGCGCGGACGCTTGGCCTGAAAACGGCTCTGTCCGAATTGGAGATGGAGCCGCAGGCGCCGTCCGATGGCTTTGACATGCTGCACGAGCTCCCGCCGCCGATCGACCCTGAGGAACACGGGACCGAGGGCGTGCTGATCAAGCGGACGCTGCGCAACGGGCGGGTCGTCCACAGCGACGGGCATGTCGTCGTGCTGGGCGACGTCAACGCGGGCGCAGTGATCGTGGCGCGCGGCGATGTGATCGTTTGGGGGCGGCTGCGCGGGACGGTCCACGCGGGCGCGGGCGGGGATGAATCCGCCGTGGTGTGCGCTCTGAACCTGGCGCCGACGCAGCTTCGCATTGCCAGTTACATCACGATCTCGCCCGAAGAAGGCCGCCGCAATCCGCGCCCCGAAAAGGCGCTGGTGCGCAACGGGCGGATCGAGGCGGAAGCGTGGGAAGCGTGAACCGCTTCACCAGTGACAAAGGTAAGCTTGGCAAGCGAACTTTAATGGATTTACTGTCTATTTAGAAAGCGATCCGGCAGTACGACTGGCCGGGTGGGGCCCGCGAAAGGTTTGGGGGGTATGGTTGCGCGAGTGATTACGATCACCTCGGGGAAGGGCGGGGTCGGAAAAACGACCGCTACTGCCAATATTGCGACCGCGCTCGCCAGCCTGGGCAAGAAGGTTGTCTGCATCGACGCGGACATCGGCCTGCGCAACCTGGACGTCGTCATGGGCCTGGAAAACCGGATCGTTTATGATCTGGTTGACGTGGTCGAGGGCCGCTGCAAGCTGCGTCAGGCGATGGTGAAGGACAAGCGAGTTCCCGACCTGTACCTGCTGCCCGCCGCCCAGACCCGCGACAAGACAGCCGTCAGCCCGCAGGACATGGTCGCGCTGACCAACCAGTTGCGCGCCGACTACGACTACATTCTGATCGACAGCCCGGCCGGGATCGAATGGGGGTTCCGCAACGCGCTCGCGCCGGCCGACGAGGTGGTGGTCGTGACCAACCCCGAGGTGTCCGCCGTCCGCGACGCCGACCGCATTATCGGCCTGATCGAAGCCGATCAGCGCCATCTGCCCACCAGCCTGATCCTGAACCGCATCAAGCCGGATATGATCCGCCGGGGCGATATGCTCTCCGTGAACGACGTGCTCGAGATTCTTTCGACCCGCTTGCTTGGCGTGATCCCCGAAGACGAGAACATCCTGATCTCGTCGAACCGGGGCGCGCCGCTCGCGCTGGACGATCAGCACACCCCCGCCGGAGATGCGTTTATGAACGTTGCGCGGCGCCTGATGGGCGAGAAGATTCCGCTACTGGAGCTTGAGCGCCGGGATGGATTCGTCCGGCGGCTGATGCGTATCTTTCGCCCGTCGAACAACGCGCCATAGTGAGGCAAGGGGCGGCCTATGACTTCGTTCTGGGATCGACTGCGGGGGCGGACCGACGCATCTAGCGCGGACACAGCGCGCGACCGGCTGAAGCTGGTGCTGGTTAGCGATCGGAGTGACATCTCGCCGGAAAAACTGGCGCAGCTTCAGAGCGAGATCATCGAGGTCATCAAGCGCTATCTCGACGTGGACGACGCACACGTCCACATCAAGCTCGAGCAGCGCGCCCGCGAAAACTACCTGGTGGCGGACATCCCCCTGGCGCGCGATAAAAGCTATGGCATGCTGCCTATTCTCGACGCCCCGCCGGAGAACGAAGCCGGGCAAGTGCCACCGGAACCCGAGCCCGAAGAACCTGAGCCTGAGGCGAAAGCTGAAAAACCGGCTCAAGCGACCAAGCCGCGCAAGCCGCGTGCGACATCCTCGTCTGGCAAAAGCGGCACGCGCAAGAAGCAGGCCGCCGCCGACACTGAAGCCGAATCCGACCCGTCCGCGAGCTAAACGCGGGCGATTTTTTCCTCTGCCGCGCCGCCTGAGAGCGCGGGTGGCTCTGGCGCTGACGAGATGCGGCGCTATAATGGGCCGCGTTCCCGCCCGTATTGGTTGATGTGAGTAACGTCGTATGCAGTCCAGGGCCTCGATTTGGCGTGACTTTGATTTCATCTTGCTCGGAACCACCGCGCTGCTGGTGATTATCGGCATCCTGATGATCCGCAGCGCGACGATGGGCGCCGTCGACACCGACCTGATCGCGCGCGTCCCCTCTCAGATCCGTTTCAGCATTGTCGGCCTCGCGGTCGTGTTCATCGTCGCCTCGATCGACTATCGCCTACTCGGCAGCCTGCACGGCTTCATTTACGGCTTCGTGCTGTTTATCCTCGGACTGGTCGCCGCGCTGGGCGTCGTCGGCGAGGCGGGCGCGCAAAGCTGGCTGAACGTCGGCTTGCAGGTGCAGCCCGCAGAGCTTGGCAAGATCCTGTTGGTGATCACGCTGGCGCAATTCCTGGCAGATCGCTATCTCGAAATGGACCGGCTGCGGACGGTGATGCTCTCGCTGTTTCACGTGGGCGTGCCGACGGTGATGGTCTTCTTGCAGCCGGACCTCGGAACCGCGACCGTGATGGTGTTTGTGTGGTTCGTGATGGCGTGGGGAGCCGGTCTGCGCCTGAAGCATATCGCGCTGTTCACGCTGGTCGGGCTGATGATGCTCCCGGTGCTGTGGGCCAACATGGAACCCTACCAGCGCGACCGCATCATTACCTTCATCGATACGGGCGAAAGCTGCGCCGACGATCCCGAGCTGGTGCGCAGCGGTGAGTGCGTCTTTGTGGACGAAGACGGGAACGGCATCCCCGACAACAAAGACCGCCGCTACAACATCGACCAGGCGCTGATCAGCATCGGCTCCGGTGGCTTCCTCGGCAAAGGCTACGCCAACGGCTCGCAGACGCAAGGGCGTTTCCTGCGCGTGCGGCACACGGACTTCATTTTCAGCGTGATCGCCGAAGAGTTAGGATTTGTTGGCGCGACGACGGTCATCATCCTGATGGGCATCGTGGTCTGGCGCTGTCTGCTGGGCGCGGCGCGCGCCGCCGACCCGGTCGGGAGCCTGATCTGCTATGGCGTGGGCGGAATGATATTTTTCCAAACGATCGTGTCGATCGGCATGAATCTGAGTATTCTGCCGGTTACTGGCCTGACGCTGCCGTTTGTAAGCTCTGGCGGCTCGTCGCTGCTGACAATGCTGATCGGCATTGGGCTGGTGGAAAGCGTCGTGATGCGCCGCCGCATTCGGGAGCGGGTGTAGCCGCAAGCTCAGAACAGCGAAAAGCAGCGACGAACACTTTCTCAGCCAGCCGTTCGTTCCCGATCGTTATCGCCTCATCGTACCCACAGGGGGAACTGCATGGACAAAGCTGCGTTCGTCAACCTGTACGACTATGTGTTCTGGGCCGATCGCCGCTTCATGGACTGCGTCGATGCGCTCACCGAGGAGCAGTTCCGGCAGCACATCGACTTTTCGCAGGGCGCGATCAGCGAGCACCTGGTCCACTTGCTGGGCGTCGAATACTGGTGGATTCACTTCTTGCGGACGGGCGAGCTGGATTTCTTCCAGGAAGAGGTCTATTCCTGGTCGCGCGAGCAGCTCCGCGAGAAGCAAGCCGAGGTCGAGCGCGAAATCCGCGCCTATCTCGACACGCTGACGCCCGAAGAACTCCAGCGGCGCGTCAAGCCGGATTTCTGGGACGAAGACGAGGAACCGATCGCGGTGTGGCAGGCGCTGCTTCAGATCGCCAACCACAGCACCGATCACCGCGCGCAGGCGATGGCGATCATGCACACGCAGTTCGGCGCGCCGACGTTTGGGCAGGATTACCTGAG
>CBINGT010000374.1:0-4075 GCA_966250245.1 uncultured Anaerolineae bacterium | reverse complement strand
TCAGGATAGAACAGGCGGCGGAACGCGCGCGTCCGGCTGGTCGAGCGAGAGCGGCGTGTCGGTGTGTGAGGCGGGGGCGGACCGTGGTGGGAACCGCTGCGGAGCGGGGTGGGCGGCTCGGTCGCGATCTCAGCAGTCGGTAGGATCGCGACGGCCTCTTCGGTCGGCTCCTCTGTCGGTTCCTCGGTCGGTTCTGTTTCAACCACTTCGGTCGGGGTTTCGGTTGGGATGGGCGGCGTTTCCTCTTCGACGGGCGCGTCGCCATTGAACGCAACCGGCGTAGGTTCGAGGCTTCCGCCTGCGGACCGGAAGCACCCGCTGAGCACAGCCGCCAGAAGCAGTAAAAGCACCAGCCCGAGCGCATGTCGTGAATGGGTCCGCATGGAACTCTCTCCTGAAGGGCGGCTTAGCCCTCGCTGCCTTCGTGACCGAGTCATTAGCAATTAGCAGTTAGCAATTAGCGATTAGCATGGCATTGTGCAACAGCCGAAAAAGGCGCAATAAATGCTGCTGTGGGCTGGCAAGGCCCGGCGCGGCTGGCGGTCTTTTGTTTGCGGCTAACCGCAACCTGCTAACCGCTTAACGCTCATGTTATTGTTTTACCATCAGCCGACGTTCAGCACAAGCGGCCGCCGCCGAGCGTAGCAGCGGGGGAGTCTGCCATTGAAAAGCGACCGGGGCTATGCTACAATCCTCGCGCTCGACGGCCGGGTGAATGGGCCGTCTTCTCGAAATCATCCCCTGGCGGCGAGTTCGCCGCTTGATTGTGTGAAAAGGATAGCGCCAGATGACCGACCTGATCAAGGCCCTCGAAGCAGAGAAGCGCGGCTTTCCGGAGCTCCGCCCTGGTGACACGGTGCGCGTGCACGTCCGGATTGTCGAAGGCAACCGCGAGCGTATCCAGGTCTTTAACGGCGTGATCATCCGCCTGCGGAAGGGCGGGAACGATGCGAACTTCACCGTGCGCCGCATTGCGAGCCACGGGATCGGCGTAGAGCGTACCTTCCTGCTGCGCAGCCCGCGCATCGAGCAGATCGAAGTGGTGCGTCACGCTAAGGTTCGTCGCGCGCAGCTTTACTACATGCGCGAGCGCCGTGGGAAGTCGGCCCGTCTGAAGGAGCGCCGCTTTTAGCGTGCGCCACCGGGACCGAGGTCCTCAGCTTGAGACTGTTTCAGCCTGACGCATTGCGTACAGGCTTTTGTTGTTTGCGGTGCAGCAATTAGCGGTTAGCAGTAGCGATCAGCAAAACTCGGATCAGGTCGCCGGGCGCGCTATCGGCACACCCACTGAACACCATGCGATTTGCGGAGAGGGGCAGCTAGCCTGCCCCTCTTTTTGTTCTCATCTTCCGTCCCCTTGCCCTGTTAGGAGAGGACAAGGGGAGCCGGAAATCAGCCAGCGACAGGCGTTATTCGCTCTGGCGAGTGGCGGGCGGTGCGGATTCTTCCTTCACCAGCACTTCCGAGCGCGGATCGAGCAGAATCAGCAGGCCGAACGCGCCGATGTTGGCGAACAGCATCGGCGCCATGATCGGAGCGCCCCGGATGAACCGCTCTGCTACGAACTGGCCGCGGCTGGTCAGGCTGTCGTCGATGTGCAGGACGGTGCCGATCAGTCCGGTGATCACCAGCAGGGCGATCGTGAAGACGAAGATCGCCACGTCGTAACGGTGCGGGCGCTCCAAAACCGCCATGTGGAAGCCGACGATCGTCGCAAAGACGCCCACCACGGTCGGCAGCCACAGCCAGGGATTCTCAAACTGCGTGCGCGCGTGGTCCAGCACGGAGCTAAGCACGGTCGAGAGCGCGGCGAGGCTGAACATCAGCAGGTAGGCGCGCGTTTTGGACAGCGGCAGGCGCAACATCCGCCCGCCGGGCATCCGCAGGCGGCCGCTGTCTGGCGGGTCTTCGACCCACGCGGCGCTGAGGCCCCACAGCCCGACGAAGGCGAACATCAGCGGCCCCATGACGGGCGGTCCCCAGACGAGAAGCTGCACCGTCAGCCGCTCGCCTTCGGGGCCAGACGGCAGCGAAGCGCGCGCCAGGTGGAAGTACGCGCCGAGCAGCCCGACGACGATGCTGCCAACCAGCACGATCGTCGCCAGCAGCGTCGCTACCGGACGCGCGCGCAGGGCGATCACCCCGGCAACCAGCAGCACAACGCCCGCGACCGGCCCGTAGATGATCGGGATCCACTCGTAGGGCACGATCGTCCCGCTGATGCTGTGGGCGAGGTAGATGTCGATGCCCAGGAAGATCTCGTTGACCGCCGCGAGCAACAGCATCAGTTGATCGCGGGAGAATGGCAGCCGGAACCGCGTGATCGGCGGAGCAAGGGTTGCCAGGTGATACATGGTTAGCTCCCCGCAGCGTCCTGCGTGGCATCCGTCTCGCCGGTCGATTCCTCAGTTGCTTCGCCGTTGGTTTCTTCGGCAGCGTCGCCGGTGTCATGCGGCTCATCCGCACCCGCACCTTCGACGTTCGAGCCTTCGATCGCGGTGGGCGACAGCGGCTCGTTCGGCGCGGTCAGATCTTCAGGCACTTCAAGCCCGGCGGCCTCAAGCATCTCGGCGGTGATCTCGCGCAGCTCGGCGAGGTCCGCCAGCATCTCGTACGCGCCGTGCCACTGGGTATAGTCTGGCCCCTGCATCCACGCGCCAAACTTCGCGGTGCGCCCCCAGTGATGCCACAGCTCGAAGTGGATGAAGTCGATCGGCTCGTCAAACGGCTCGTCGGTCAGCAGGCCGTTGTCGCGCAGCGGCTGGATGATGCGGTCGCTTTCCTCAACCCAGGCGTTGATCGCGCCAACCAGCGCATCGGCGTCGTTGTAGAAATCGGTGATGAAGTTGGTGTTGTGGCATTCCAGGCAGACGCCCTGCATGCGAATCTTGTTGTCTTCCCAGGCAGGACGGCGCTGGCTGATCGGGGCGAACAGATACCACGTCAGCCGGTCGCCGACGTCGTGCGTGGTGCCGGTGCTGCCGAAGCCGCTCATGTGGCACAGCGCGCAGGTGGCGGCGGGGAAGTCCTCAACCGTGAGCGTCCCGGCGGCGGCTTCCCAGTCCCAGAGGTGGCCCATCGTCATGTAGGCGATGCCGTGCGGCGATTCCTGGTAGATCTCCCACTGCGGATGGTCAGGCCCGATGTGACAGGCGTTGCAGGTTTCGGGCTTGCGCGCCTGCTCGCGGCTGAACTCGTGGCGCAGGTGGCACTTCTGGCACTGACCGATCGAGCCGTCCTCGGCGGGGCGGCCGACGTTGTGGCAGGCTTCGCAGGCGAAACGGGTGATCTCCGGCCCCTCGATGTGATAGAGGGCATTGCGCTCCGCGTTGGGCGCGGGCTGCGCTTCGGGGATCGCGTTGTAGGCGGCGAGCTGGTCTTCGGTCAACCCTTCGAGGCCGACCATCGCAACGTAGGCCGGGATGCTGTGGCGGCTCTGGTAGAACTGGCGCACCTCGCTGGTGTGGCAGGTTTCGCACATGGCGGTCGTCGGGGAGCGGAGCACGTGCGTCCCCTCGTGCGGGACGGAGCCGGGGTAGCCTTCATCGACTTCGTGGCAGTCTTCGCAGGCGACATTCGCCGCGGCCATCGTGCTGACGCCGTATTGCTCGACAATGCCGGGCGTGGTGCGGCGGTGGCAGGTGACGCAGTCGTTGGTGCTGCTGGCGAGGGCGTCCGTGCGGACGTCGGGATCGCGCGCCTGGTCGTCGGAGAGCGTCATCACCAGCAGGATCAGGCCGAGGACGATGATCACGCCGACCAGTCCGACGATCAGGACGCGCCCGGCAGTCAGCCATCCGCGCCCATTGCTGGGGCTACTTCGTGGAGAGTTGTTGAGGTACTCGCTCATAAAATCCCCCCTTCACTGTGTCTGACAAAAGCAGGCATTCAGCGTAAAACCAGTTTTCTATGGCTGAGGGACGAACTCGAGCGGCGGATAGCTCCTTTCCCCGCGCGGCGCGCGGAAGGTGGTCGGCAAAGTACGCGACGCTGGCCGGGGAACCTCACCCCTTAACCCCCGACCCATTTTCCCCTCTCCGCACGCGGAGAGTGGCCAGGGGTGAGGTTTTTTGCG
>CBINGT010000373.1:0-4084 GCA_966250245.1 uncultured Anaerolineae bacterium | reverse complement strand
ACGCCGATCTGGCCCTGCGGCATCGAGCCGTCGAAGCCTTCAACCGCCAGCGTCGTGAAGTACTCGTTCGGGCGCGGCGCGCCGACCACGTAGCCGGAGATCTGCGCGAGCGTCCGCCAGTCCAGCCACACCTGATCCAGCGGGAATTCCGCGATGCCGACGACCTGAAGCTCCGCCGTGTTACCAGGCACGCGCATCACCACCGTGTCGCCGACCGTCTTGTCCATGTTGGCCGAGATCAGGCTGGACAGGATGATCCCGTTGGTGGCTGTTTCTTCGGTGAGCGATTCGCCCTCGGTGATCTCGAAGTTGAACGCGGGCGTCTCGCTGTTCACGTCATAGCCGTAGGCGAAGATGCCGGGCGGGCCGCCGGCCGTTGGCTCCGGGTCGTAGCCCTCAAACTCGACCTGAAGCTGGAAGCCGGGCTCGATGCTGCGGAAGACGTTGTTGTCTTCAGACTGGAAGTTCTCGCGCAGGAACGCCGTGAACTCGTCGGGATCGCGCCCCTCGTTGGGGAAGATACCGATCTGGACGTTGAAGCTGTCGAGGTAGTAATTCAGGCTGGTCGTCAGCGAGTTGAACATCGCGTAGATGCCCATGAACGCGCCCGCCGCGATCGCCAGCGTGACCACCGTGAACGCGAGCCGCGCTTTCTTCAGGCTGACGTTGCTCAGACCCTGGCGCACCGTGATCGGCAGCGGCAGCCGCGCGATGATCTTCGCCAGCGGGCCGGAGCCGTAGTTCGCGTCGATGCCGAGGTCGGTCATCGCTTCGAGGATGCGGACGCGCGTGCCGTTGAAGACCGGGACGAGCGACGCCAGCACCGGGATCGCCAGGCCGACGATCACGCCCAGGATGATCGAGCTGGGCGAGGTTTTGAACCCCTCGAGCACGGTGTTAAGCTGCGGCGCCAGCGCGTGGGCCGCGGCGTTGCCGAGCGGGATGCCGACGATCACACCCGGGATGACCGCGATCAGGCCGTAGACGAACGCGATGCCCGAGTACATGAAGAAGTTGTCCCAGCGGGTCGCGCCCATCGACTTCATCACGCCGATCTGCCGCTTCTGCTCGACCACGATCGAGGTGATGACGTTAATCACCAGAAAGCCGGAGACGACCAGCGCGATCAGGGCCAGGATGCCCATCGTTCCCGCGATGGTCTGCGCCTGCATGATGATGCTGTTGTTCGCAGGGTCTTCGCTCTGGATGAAAACCGGGACGTACGGCGTCTCCCGCGCGACGGCGTCGGCGAAGGCGTCCTTCTGGGCCTGGGCGGTCTCATAATCGGTGAAGCGTGCCTGGAACCCGCCGAAGCCGGTCGTACCGCTGATGTAATTGGCGTTTTCCGGGTGCGTGTAGACGGACGCCATGGGCGTGAAGGTGTACGGGTGGAAGACGATGCCGGTGACGGTCCACGGCTCGACCGTGCCGATCTCGCCGTTCTCGGACGTGCGCGAGCGGCTGAGGATGCGGAAGTAAATGGTGTCGCCAACCGACAGGCCGTATTCTTCGGCCATGCGCGTCTCGATGGCGACTTCGTTGTTGTTCGGCGACGGGTAGGCTCCTTCGAGCAGGCGCAGGGGGGTGATTGGCAGGCGCGGCTCGTAGGGCGCGGAATAGGCGTTCACCACGCCGTTCTCAAAGTCCTCGTCCTCTTCGTTGACCTTGAACTGCGCGGCCGCCTGGATAAAGCCCTGGACGTCGGTGACGCCCGGTAATGCGCTAAGCTCCTCGAGGTATGCTTCGTTATCAGGCAGAACTCCGGTGTTGATCGTCACGTAGACGTCAAGCATCGAAAGCTCGTCCTCTTTGACATCCTCGCGGAGCTGGCTGACGATGATGTCGCTCATCGAGAAGAGGGCGATGGTTCCCGTTACGCCAATAAAGATCGCCAGCGCGACGAGCGCCGTCCGACCTTTGCGGGCCATCACATCGCGCAAGATCTTGCGTCCGCGTGTTCGAAGCTGCATCGGATTTGTACCCCCTTGGTCAAGGTTGGCTCGGCTGGCGGAGGGTCTATGGCACAGTTTCACTAATTGTACCATTGATCTGGCCGAGCACTGCGATAGGGGACAGGGCCCCCGCGTTCCACGTACACTATACGCACATCTATGAAGGGGGTTGCGACATTCGTCCGGCGATTGCCTCTGAGCGGCTATTTACGTTATGTTTGTCGCAGCGCAGAGATTTTCCCCCGAGAGAGCAAGTCAACCATGCAGACGAATAATCAAATAGATAGATGGCTCCGCACGGCGGTGGCGTTCGGCGGGCTGGCGATCGCGCTGGTCCTGGTCATCGGGCTGGCGCTGCCGGTTGCGGCGTCGCCCGATGTACAAACGATGCTCCCCACGCCGACCGCGTACCCGGTGGATGAGGTGGTGTACACGCTGGAGACGGTCGGCGGCGTGCAGAAAACGCTGACGTTCGAGTACGCGCCCGACGGCGCCATCGATCCGGGCACGGCGACCGCCACCTCGCAGTATCCGCGCGGGATGGTCTTCACACTCTCACCGGAGTCGTCGAACGGCGAAATTGAAGATGTCATCCTGTTCTTGCGCTACGCGCACGGCTCCGGCACGCGCGTGGTGGCGGAGTACGACGTCGAGCACGAAGTGTGGGTGGCGCATCCGTGGAAGACGGGCGAGGGACAACCGGCGTGGACGCATTTCCAGTTCTACTGGCGCGTGCGCGACGAAACCGGCTTCACGATCGACACGCCCGCCTACGAGGCTGATTACACTGATCCCACGCGCGAATGGTTCCGCATGGAGACGCCTTATTATGTCGTTTACTGGTTTGGCATGGCTGAAAACAACCCGGACCAGTTCGCACAGTACGCGGCCAGGGCGATCGCGGCGACGCATCCCCGCCGCGTGGAAGGGTTCGGACGCGCGCTGAGCTACACACCGATCGGCGTGATCTACGGCTCGTCCGAGGCGATGAGCGAGATGGTAGGCAGCGGCGTAACGAACCCGACCGCAGGCGGCTATACGAGCGACAGCCTGGGTATGACGGTGCAGTACGTTCCCCCCACGCGCCCGCTTGAGGAACAAATCGAGTGGCTGGCCCACGTGCTGACGCACGAACTGACGCATCTCTACCAGTATGATGTCTTTGGCGGGCGCGGCCCCAACTGGTGGATCGAGGGGCAGGCGGACTGGTTCGCCATCTCGCCAGGGGTCTACGACGAGCGGTTGTTCAACCTTGTGACGCTGCAAGACCTGCCGACGCTCACCAAGCCGGTTCCGCGCAACATCGAACAGGCGGACGGCGGTCTCTACCTGGTCTATGACGTGGGCGCGTCGTTCATCAACTGGCTGAACATGACGCAGGGGGGCATCGAGACGCACCGGCAGGTGGTCGAGCTGATGCGGCAGAATGTGTCGGTCTATGATGCGCTGGAGCAGGTCACCGGCAAGACGTTCTTCGAACTGGAGAACGGATGGCGCGCGTATCTGGGGCTGGAGCCGTTCACCGAAGCGGACCTCGATCCCGCCGCCGCGCTGGAGCCGGTGACGGATCCGATCGCTGCCGTGGGTGAGAAGGTCACGCTGCCCGCGTCGCCGCCGCTGCCAGTCGTGCTTGAAGCGCCCAGTCCCACCGCCGCCAGCAGCGGCCAGTGCTTCGCCAACACCACCGTGACGATCCTCGACATGGGCAGCCGCGATGGGCAGGATTACTACAAGGTGGACTGCATGGGGCAGATCGGGTGGATGCCGCGCGATCTGCTGGTGGGGCCGTAGCGCTTCGCGCAGCTATGAGCGGTTAGCGACTAGCAGTTAGCAATAGGCGATTGTCCGAAAGCAATAAGCATCTCTCGCTAATGTGCAGAACCTCACCCCTTTTCCTCTCCACGCGTGGAGAGGAAAAGGGGCCGGGGGTTAAGGGGTGAGGTTTCCTCGGCGCGATGATCATGTATCAGGGCCGAGCAATCTCGGCCCGTTGTTTTCTGCGTCTTTATCTGAGGTGCTTATGGGCGGAGAGCGGTCCACCTTCAACGCTGCGTTCTTGCTTTTGCTAATCGCTAATGGCTAACCGCTAACCGCTGAATGCTACCGCTGCTTTCGCGCTACTTCGCCAGTAC
>CBINGT010000372.1:0-4107 GCA_966250245.1 uncultured Anaerolineae bacterium | reverse complement strand
TCCGGTCGAGGGCCAGGGCGCGGGCCCGGTAGGGATGGTTCCAGACGCGGCCCCGGCGGGAGATAAGACGGCTCTGGGCGCTAATCCTGACGATTTGAACAAACAGCCCCGATCCGGTGTGGATCGGGGCTGTTTTGTGTAACGTCAGTGTTGTCGGTGTGCAGTTACTTCTTGCGCGAGGGGAAGCGGCTGAGCACCGTCACGGCGGCGGGCACCACCGTCTTGTCGCCGATGGACAGCTCGCCCAGCGGCGTCCCTGGCTTCGTGCGCGCCGCGCCCGCGAAGACCAGCAGCGGCGTGCCTTCCTCGGCGTGGGACAGCTTGATGAACGCCTGCCCCAGCGAATAACCCTCGGTGTCGATGCTGCACGACGTCACACGGCCCACCACGCGCCCGCGCAGGTCCACCAGCGGATCGCCGGGGTGTGGTGCGCGCATCCCCTTGCTGTCCAGCCGGAAGCGTGTCACCACCGCGTCGCGCTCGCGCTCATGCGCCACGAACGCATCCTTGCCGATGAAGAATGGCTTCCACAGCTTCACAAAGCTGCCAAAGCCCGCGTCCGCCGGGTTGAGGTTCATGTCCCCGGCCAGCTCGTGCCCGTAAAGCGGCAGCCCGGCCTCGGTTCGCAGGCTGTCACGCGCCGCCAGCCCGACCGGCGTCGCGCCGCCTTCGATCAGGTCCTTGAACAGCGCCGGAGCCTTGTCCGGATCGAGGAACAGCTCGTAAGCGATACGCTCGCCCGTGTAGCCGGTCCGCGCCACGATCATATCGTAGCCGCCGAGCGTCACGCGGGTGACGCCCGCCCACGGCAGCGCCTTGATGCGCGCCTTGTCCTCAGGCGTGCCGTGCAGCCCGAGCAGGATGTCCCGGCTGGCAGGGCCCTGAAGCGCGATGTCCACGCGCCGCTCGGCGCCAAGCGCCGGGTCGCGCAGGTCGCGGATCGTCACAGCGTCGCGGCCCGGCAGCGCGATCCCCGGCCGCTGCGGGTCGATCTGGTACTTGCCCGCCTGCAAGCCGGTAATCCACGCCCAGTCCTTATCGTTGTTGGCCGCGTTGACGACCATCATGAAGTAATCGGGCTCCAGCCGGTAGATGAAGATGTCGTCAATCGGGATGCCGTCCACGCCCAGCAGGTAGTTATAGTGCGCGCTCCCCGGCTCCAGCGCGGTAACGTCGTTAGTGGTCAACGCGTTGAGGAACGCCTCGGCGCCCGGCCCCCGGAAGTCGAACACGCCCATGTGCGAGACGTCGAACAGCCCGGCGCCGGTGCGCGTCGCGATATGCTCCGCCCCGACCGACGTATACCAGACCGGCATATCGTATCCGGCGAAGGGCACCATGTTCGCTCCCAGTTCTTTGTGCAGCGCGTGCAGCGACGTGGTTTTGAGCGGCTGGTCGGCGGGTTCTTCCCAGGTGAAAACAGGCTTGGCCTCACCCGACAGCGGACCGCGCGCCCGCGCGCCGACGAAGTACGCCTTGCACGGGTCGAAACCAGCCAACTCGTCGCTGAAATCGACGTCGTACAGGCTCATATCCGGCGCGTCGGCCATCGGGCTGACGCTGACCGGACCCGGCACCTTCGCGGTCAGATCGTACGGGTCGAAGTCTACAAACCCGTCCGAGAGCGCGGTCAGCCAGCAGCGCACGCGCCCCGCCGCGCGATCGACGTGCAGGTGATAGGCGTTAGCATGCAGGCGATGGAGCACGCCGTTCGCCAGCAGCGAGCCGTCAGGATTGAGCACGCGCGTTGGCTGGTACTGGTCCACGCCAAGCGACAGCACGTCGCTCGGCAACACGGCGTCGAGAAACGCCTGCGCCTCGTCGCCATAGATGTCGATCGTGCGCCAACCCTCGTCGTCCTCGCCCTCGAACGGCAGCCAGAAGTGCTCGATGGCCGCGTCCAGTTCCTTCGGATACTCTTCGAGCGTCGGCACGTCATAGTCGAGCCCGGCCGCTGTCGCCAGCCGATCCACCGCCTCGCGGGCCGCTTCGAGCGTCTCAAAGCCGATCTTGGCGCGCGAGGTGCGCTTGCCCCCCGCCGCCAGATAGCTGAACGGCATGCAGCCCTGCAACACATCCGCCAGGACGTCCGCAAGCTGGTCGATCTCCGCCTCGCGGAAGCCGCGCTGCGTGACCCAGGGCGTGCCCAGGCGAATGCCCGACGCGCCGAATGCAGATGTGTCGCCGGGGATGGTGTTGCGATTGCAGACGATCCCGGCCAGGTCGAGGATGCGCGCGGCCATATCCCCGCTGAGCGTCGTGCCGTCCGGCCCGACGATCGACTTGCAATCGACCACCAGCAGGTGCGAGTCAGTGCCGCCGTGCGGGATGCGCAGACCGCGCTCCGCCAGCCGTTGCGCGAGGCGGCGAGCGTTCGCCACCGTCTGATGCTGGAGCGCGCGGAACTGCTCGGTCGCCGCGAGCTTGAAGGCGACCGCCAGCCCGGCGATCGAGTTCATGTGCGGGCCGCCCTGCTCCCCAGGGAACACGGCCCGGTCGAGCTTGCGCGCAAGCTTGCGGTCGGCGGTCATCAGCACCGCGCCGCGCGGACCGGCCAGCGTCTTGTGCGTGGTGAAGCTGATCACGTGCGCGTGGCCGACCGGCGACGGGAACGCGCCCGCCACGATCAGCCCGGAGACGTGCGAGACGTCCGCCAGCAGGATCGCGCCGACTTCATCCGCGATCGAGCGGAACGCCGCCCAGTCTGGCGCCATGGGATATGACGTGTATCCGGCGATGATGATCTTGGGCCGGTGCTCCTGCGCCAGCAGGCGGATATGATCGTAGTCGAGCAGTTCGGTGGTGGGATCGACGCCGTAGCTCACGACGTTGTACAGAAGACCGCTGCGGTTGACCGGGCTGCCGTGCGTCAGGTGGCCGCCGTGCAGCAGGTCCATGCCCATGATCGTGTCGCCCGGCTGAAGCAGCGCGCTGAACACGGCGTTGTTGGCGGGCGCGCCGCTGAGCGGCTGGACATTCACCCACAGGTCTTCGGCTGGCACCGCGTCGTTGGCGAATAGCTCCGCCGCGCGACGCCGCGCCAGACTTTCGATCAGGTCCGCAAACTCCGTGCCTTTGTAATAGCGCGCGTCGGAATAGCGGCGATACTCCGCCAGCCGCATGTCTGCCGCGAGAATCTGAGTCTGATCGAAATCGCGCCAGTCTGGGTCGGGATAGCCCTCGGCGTAGATATTGTGGAAGACCGATCCAATCGCCTGACGGACAGACGCGGGAACGCTGGATTCAGACGGGATAAGGATCAGGCGGCGCGCCTGGCGCAGCGCTTCGAGATCGACCAGCGCCGCCACATCGGGGTCGACATCGGCGAGATCGCCGCGAAAGAGAAAGTCGTCCATACAGACTCCCTGTTGGGCTATAGAGAAAAAGGGTTAATTTTCATGCCGTGTGAACAGCAATCGCCTGAATTCTAGCACTCGCGTGGGGGAATGGCGAATGCGCCGGAGCCGCGTGACAGCAGCCCCGGCAGCATCTGCAGGGGATAACTCGCTTAGGGCGGCGCTTAGCGCTGGCGACAGATTCGCTGACTAACTCTGCTAACTGCTAACGGCTAATCGCTAACCGCTGCTTTACCCCGTATTCTTCATCCCCGCCGCGATCCCGTTGACCGTGATCAGCACCGCGTCGAGCACGTCGTTGTACTCGGGATCGTCCGGGGAGAGTGCCCTCAGCCGCCGCAACAGCGCGACCTGGATAAAGTTGAGCGGGTCCACATATGGATTGCGGCGCTCGATCGAGAGCTTGATCACGGGCGTGTCGCTGAGCAACGTCTCCTGATCGGTGATGCGCGCGATCCACTCGCAAGCGCGGGCGTGCTCCGCCAGGATGTGCTGGAACACGCGGGCGCGCAGTTCGGCGTCGTCCACCAGCGAGTCGTACAGCGCGGCGATGCCCATATCGGCTTTGACGAGGTCCAGCTCCACATTCTTCACCAGCGCGCGGAAAAACGGCCAGCGCCGGTACATATCGCGCAGCAGCGCCAGCCCGCCCCCTTCAGGCGGCTCCGGCAAACAATCCGAGCAGAAGTCCGCGAGCGCGCTGCCCACGCCGTACCAGCTTGGGATAATGGCGCGGCTCTGCATCCATGAG
>CBINGT010000371.1:0-4113 GCA_966250245.1 uncultured Anaerolineae bacterium | reverse complement strand
TAAGCGCTCGGCTTTTGCCCTTGCTTTTCGCTAATCGCTAACAGCTAACCGCTTACTGCTAATTGCTGCCCCTCAATATACAAACGGAATCAGCTTGCGGACGCGCTGCCGGTAGCTGTCATACGCCGGATCGACGCGCGCCAGCCAGCGTTCCTCGCGCCGCGCCTTTACGTCGAAAAACACCAGCAGCAACGCCGCCGCGCCCAGCGTGATCACGCTCCGGTGCAGCAGCGCCCATCCAAACGCGCCCAGGATCAGCCCGCTATAGATCGGGTGGCGCACAAGCCGGTAGGGCCCGCCGCGAACGAGCGTCGCCCCGGCTTTCGGGTACGGCAGGACGGACAGGTTCCGGCCCAGCGCAAACACTCCGGCGAAGCTCAACAGGCCGCCAGCCCCGATCAGCGCCAGCCCGGCGGCGATCAGCGCGGCGTCGAGCGCGCCGGGCAGATCGAGCGTCACGTCCGGCAGCAGCGGCGCGAGCGCCACCAACGCGAACAGACCGATCTGCACGATCACATACCACTCGCCGCGCTTGTTCTTCCACCAGGGAGCAGGCCGGGATGGCTCAGACATAAACGCACGCTGCTTTCTGCAATGGAAAGGCTCGCTTCAATTCTATCGACTCCCACCCGCGCTTGCACCCCGCCTGCCAACCACGCGGCGGGTTTGCTATAGTTGAACATAGCAGGCGTTGAATCGCGGGCGCAAGCGGCGCGGCGCGAGCCAGGGCTGGCCGGGACACCTGCAGAAAATGACATAGGCTCAAACATGAATTCAGAAGCGGATTTCATCGCACTGCGCGAGCGTATGGTGCGCGAACAGCTTCGCGGGCGCGACATCACCGACGCGCGCGTGCTGGAAGCCATGCGCCGCGTGCCGCGACATAAGTTCGTGCCTGCGGAGTTGCAAGCCGCCGCCTACCGCGACACTCCCCTGCCGATTGGCAGCAACCAGACCATCTCGCAGCCGTACATCGTCGCGTTCATGACGCAGCTTTTAGAGCTTCAGCCGGGGGATATCGTTCTGGAAATCGGCACCGGCAGCGGCTATCAAACCGCCGTGCTGTGCGAGCTGGCGGAGTTCGTCTACAGCTTGGAGCGCTATCCCGCGCTGGCCGAGCGCGCCAGCGAAGTGCTCGACAGCCTGGGGTACGAAAACGTCGAGCTGCACATCGGCGACGGGAGCCAGGGCCTGCCGGATATGGCGCCGTTCAACGCGATCCTGGTCACCGCCGCCGCTCCGGTGATCCCCGGGCCGCTGCGCGCGCAGCTTGCCGACGGCGGGCGGATGGTGCTGCCGATTGGGGATGATCAGGCTCAGACGCTCCAGCGTGTGCGGCGCGTCGGTGACCAGTGGAAGATCGAAGAACACATCCCGGTGATGTTCGTCCCGCGGTACGGGCGGCACGGCTTCCAGGCACCCGACGACCCCCAGCCAGACACTGACGAGCCGCCCTACGACGAGCCCGACACGGTCTAGCGAGACGCGTCCAGCCGCGCCAGATACTCCCGCGCAAACCCGCCGCCGTTCGTTGCCACGATCACCCCCGATAGCTTGCGGACTCGTAGCTCGCCAAAGTGACGGATCAGCCGCGAGATCTGCTTCTCCATCATGCTGATGAAATCCGCCCAGGTGACGTCGGTGGGAAGCTGCGGCTCGCGAACCGTCCGCATGCTGTTGATGTATTCCAGCACGGGATCGACTTCGGGGAAGTGGAACGCGCCCGGCAGATCGTAGCGAGCTACGGCGCGGAAGTAGTGCCCCAACATCGCAGGGCCGTGCTCCAACGAGAAACCGGCTGTCGGCTTCGGCACCGGACGCGGATAGCCGAGCAGCGCGAACGCGCGCCGCGCCAGTGTGTCCAGTTCCGGCATGTTGTCCTCGCTGTTCGTACCGGCGACCAGCAGCCCGTCGGGCTTCAGAACGCGGCGAATCTCGGACAGCGCATCGGGCAGCGCCGCGATGTGATAGAGCATGTGGTTCGCCAGCACAACGTCAAAGGTCGCGTCGGGGAAGGGCAGCTTCGTCGCGTCGAGGTTCAGCACGCTAAACGTGGCGGCATCTTTGTTCTGGCGGGCTTGCTGCGCCATGCCGAACGACAGATCCCCCGCAATGTGCCGCCCCCGTGGCGCCCGCGCAGCCACCCCGGCGAAGTACGTGCCCGGCCCGCAACCGAGATCCAGCACCCACTCGTCGCCGGACCATTCGATCACGTCCAGCACCCAGCGTTGAAAATCGACCGCAGGGCGGCTATAGCGCTCGTGAATCCGGTAGCGAACGGCCAGGTGCTCGTCGGTTGCGTACGCCTGGCCGGTCAGTATTTCGCGGTCGGTGCGCGGATCGCCAGAAGTCATGCCTGTATCCAATCTCGTGCAGTCTCTTGCAGGCCGGTCAATTCAGCCGCCGGGTGCGCCCCGGAGCCTGAATACGTCAAGTTTAGCACGGCGACAGGATACGCTCCAATGCGGCGCCGCGCAGCTTGATAACGTTTACGTACAACCTTTCGCGGCGTTGCACCGCACCCCGACTTTTGACAGCGCCGCGCGTGCGATGCAGAATGAACCCGCGCCATCTTGCCACTGTGAGAGAACCGCATGGGCTACCGATCGACGCTCACGCCCGACCGTCTGCGCGCCGCCGCCCGCGCGCTCTACGACAGCCGCGCCCCGATCGCGCTAACCGGCGCGGGCATCTCGCACGAAAGCGGCATCCCCACCTTTCGGGATGCGCTTACCGGCCTGTGGGCGCAGTACGATCCGCAGCAGCTTGCCACACCGCGCGCGTTCCAGAACGATCCGAAGCTCGTCTGGGACTGGTACGAGTTCCGGCGCAGCCTGATCGCGGACGCGCAGCCGAACGCCGGTCACTACGCCCTGGCAGAGCTAGAAACGCTGCTGCCCGGCCTGGTCGTTATCACGCAGAACGTCGACGGGCTGCACCAGGCCGCCGGAAGCCGCGACGTGATCGCGCTGCACGGCGACATCCGCCGCAACAAGTGCTTCGCCAACTGCCAGGGCAATCCGACGCTGATCGACGTCTCGGCGCTGGAGTGGGATCGCGAAAGCGGCCCGCCGCGCTGCCCGCACTGTGGCGCGTACGTCCGCCCTGATGTGGTGTGGTTCGAGGAAGGCTTGCCCGTCGATGCGCTGGAACGCGCCTGGACGCTGGCCGAGCACGCCGACGTCGTGCTGGTGGTGGGAACGTCCGGCGTGGTGCAGCCCGCCGCCAGCCTGCCGTTTGTCGCGATGCAGCGCGGCGCGACGGTGATCGAGGTCAACCCGCAGCCGAGCGCGATCACGCCCATTGCGGAATGGCATCTGGCCGGTCCAGCGAGCGTGGTGATGCCGCAATTGGTCGAAGCAGTGAGAGCGTGCGCCGCCGGAGAGGCGTAGGCGCGACGACCAGATTCTCACATCGGGCGGCGACCTGCTACAATTGTGCGGAAAGGGTTTTTGCACTGGCGCGCCCACAACGGAGCGCGGCCTATCGAGAAGGAACCCAGGCATGCGCCTGTTCGCGAATCCACGGATGCGCGGGCTGTGGCTCGTCGCGCTGCTGCTCGGGCTAGGGCTGTTCGCCCTCGTCGGGCAGGTCGAGGCGTCAGACGGGATGCGCGGCGATCGCTGCGTGGTCGCAGAAGACGAGTATATCGTCGAAGACTTTTACTTCCTCTGCCGGATCATGGAAGTGCGCGGCACGATCGACGGCGACCTGCTCGGCATCGGCTCTGAAATCCACATCTACCCAACCGCGACCATCACCGGCGACGTATGGGTGGTCGGCGGGCGCCTGCGGATCGAGGGCATCGTCGGCGACGACATCCACTTCGGCGGAGTCACCGTGCTGATCAGCGAGCGCGCGCGCATCACCGGCGAATATCCGCCGCGGCCAACGATGTACGACTCGCGTGAGCTGGGCGACACACTTCAGATCGACCCATCGGCAGTGCGAGAGATCATCGATGATGCCGTGCCGCGTCCGGTGACACCTGTGTACACCGAGCTCTCTCAGATTCTCCAGATCGCCCTTCACCGCGCACTGACGCGGCAGCAGGAGCCGCGCACGGCGCTTCAGCAGGCAGCCCGCGACATCCGCGCACTGCTCGAGAAAACG
>CBINGT010000370.1:0-4118 GCA_966250245.1 uncultured Anaerolineae bacterium | reverse complement strand
GGCGACGTGCTGGCGGCGAACGGTATGGAGCCGGACGACATCCTGCACATCGGCGACGTGCTGATCATCCCGATCGAGGGCTGTGCCGCGCTCCGCACGCCGACGCCAATCCCCAGCCCGACGAACACCCCCTTCTCGCTGACCCAGGTCGCGGCGACTGTCACCCTGCCACCCGCCGCCGAGAATGCGCAGATCGAGATCGTGTCAGTTGCGAATTTCGGCGACGTCAACACGGAGATGATCGAGCTGCGGAACGTGGGCGAGCGCATCAATCTTGAGGGCTGGTCGCTGGTGGACGAGCAGGGCAACACGTTCACTTTCCCCGGCTTCTACATGCCGCGCGACAGCCGTGTGCGGATCTACACGCGCCAGGGCACGAACACGCCCGCCGCGCTTTACTGGGGCCGCGATGAAGCTGTGTGGTCCCCCGGCGAAGTGGTGACGCTCAACGACCCGCTTGGGCTGGTGCAGGCGATCGTGCGCATCGGCGGCGAGGGCGAGGCGTCGCTGCCACCGGGATAGCAAAAATCAGCTATAAAGCAGCGAAGAACAGCCAGGAGCGATAGCAGCGCCAGAGAATAGGCTTTTGCTAATCGCTAACGGCTGATCGCTCAGCGCTCAAAAACAAAAATACCCTCACATGCTCAGCACAGGCGAGGGCATGACGAGCTTCTTCAATTTATCCGGCGAGCGCACGCCCGCCGGTGAGGTGGCGCAACGTTAGTTCTTCGAGGTGGTGTCGGCTTCGCTGGTGTTTTCGTCGTCGCCCTTCAGACCGCGGCGGAACTCGCGGATAGCCGAGCCCATTTCGCCGCCGATCCGAGACACGCGCCCAACACCAAACAGCAGCACCACGACCGCCAGAATTAACATCAGTTCCGTTGTTCCCAGGTGACCCATCATTAGCTCCTTGGTCTGGCCTGTCATCTATGAAGCTGATTATACCAACTCCGCAGCAATAAGAAACCTGAATTGCCCACGAGTGCCAATCGTCACGTCACAAAAATGATGGGTTACGCGGCGTTTAGAAGATTTGCGGAACGTCCGTGCGGCTTGCTACACTAAGCCGACCGATCACGTGGGGAGGAACATCGTGCCCGCTCAGGCGCTATATTTGAAGTGGCGTCCGCAGACGTTTGAAGGCGTTATCGGACAGCAGCATATCACCCGCACGCTGCGCAACGCGCTCCGTCAAGAGCGCATCCGTCACGCGTACCTGTTCAGCGGACCGCGCGGCACCGGCAAGACCTCAACCGCGCGCCTGCTGGCGAAAGCTGTCAACTGCGGCGATCCCGATCCCGACAACCGGCCCTGCAACGTGTGCCATTTCTGCCAGTCGGTCAACGAAGGTCGCTTTATGGACCTGATCGAGATCGACGCGGCGTCGCACACGGGCGTCGATGACGTGCGCGATCTGCGCGACAAGATCGCCTTTGCGCCCAGCGAGGGCCGCTACAAGGTCTATATCATCGACGAAGTGCACCGTTTCTCCGGCGCGGCGTTCGACGCGCTGCTCAAGACGCTCGAGGAGCCGCCGCCCCACGCGATTTTTGTGCTCGCGACGACCGAGATCGCGAAGGTCCCTGCGACCATCAAGAGCCGCTGCCAGCAATTCGAGTTTCGACGCGTGTCGTTGGCGGAAGTGACCTCACTGTTGCAGGAAATCTGCGACGAGGAAGGCGTCTCGATCGATCGCGCCGCGCTGGAATTGATCGCGCGCGAGGGAACCGGCAGCGTGCGTGACAGCATCAGCCTGCTCGATCAACTGCTGGCCGATCCGGACGCGCACATTTCGCTCGAGGAAGCCGAGGCGATCCTCGGCACGGCGAGCGGTTACAACGTGGTCGAGCTGGCGGACGCGCTGATCGCCAATGACGCCGCGCGCGGGCTGGACCTGATCAATGCGGCGGTGGATGGCGGGGCGGATCCGCGCCAATTCTGCCGCCAAGCCGTCGAGCACCTGCGCCAGATGATGCTGGTCAAGATGGGCGGCGACGATCTGGTGGACGTCAGCGCCGAACGGCTGGAGATCGTCCGCCGCCAGGCCGAGGCGATCGGGCGCAAGGCGTTGCTGAACGCGATCCGCGCCTTCAACAGCGCGATTCAGGAATGGCAGGGTGGCTGGCAGCCGCAGCTTCCGTTGGAGCTGGCGTTCCTGGAAAGCATCAAGCCGGTCGAGGAAGATGAGCCGGTTCCCGTGTCGCGCCCGGCGTATGTGCGCACGCAGGACGACCTGCCGAAGCCGATTCCCCCGGCCCCACCTGCGTCGGAAACCAGTGGCGACGCACCGTCTATACGGTTGAGTGATATCCGCGCGCAGTGGGAGCGGGTGCAGAAGATCGCGAAGCGGCATCACCCCTCGCTGCCCGCGCTGCTCCACCACGCCACGCCGCGCGACGTGAAAGATGGTCGCCTGGTGTTGAGCGTCGAGCAGGCCGTGTTTAAGGAGAAGCTGGAAGCGGACGATAACCAGCGGGCGCTCGAAGCGTCGCTGGCCGAGGCGTTCAACGTGCCGCTGAAAGTGTCGGTTGTGCTGACTGGTCCATCCGGGGAGCGCGATCAGGCGCAGGACGAGCTGCTCGCGCAGGATGACGTGCTGGCGTTCGGCGTGAACGAGCTCGGCGGGGAGTTGTCTCCGCTGGATGGGGAATAGGCGCAACGCCGGTCGTTTCTTTCTATAATATGAGTTCCAGCCAGTCGTAAAACGGTTGTATCAGGCCGACGAGGAGAGAACCGTATGAGTAAAGGGAAGCGTCCGCGCATGCAGCCTGGTGGGATGCCCAACCAGAGCGCGATGTTGCGCCAGATTCAGAAGATGCAGGAAGATATGCAGGCCGCGCAGCAGGCGCTCGAAACTGAGACGATCGACGTCAGCGTGGGCGGCGGCGCCATCACGATTACGATCACCGGCAGCCAGAAAGTCCAGGCGATCCAGATCAACCCTGACCTGATCGATACGGACGATCCTGAGTGGCTGTCCGACTTGCAGGATTTGCTGGTCGCGGGCGTGAACCAGGCGATCGAGCAGGCGCAGCAGCTTGCAGCCGATCGGATGGGGAGCGTGACCGGCGGGATCGACAGCATGCTGCCGGGCGGTCTGGGCGGACTGTTCGGCTAGGCGCGGCGCGCCAGGCGAGGCACCCTTGAGCAAAGCGATTCCGCAGTCTGTCACGCAACTGATCGAAGCGTTTTCGCGCTTGCCGGGCGTGGGGCCAAAGACGGCTTCGCGCCTGACCTACTATCTGCTGCGCGCGCCGGACGAACTTTCGCAGACGCTCTCCGCTGCGCTGGCCGATCTCAAGACCAAGACGCGTTACTGCTCGGTCTGCTTTAACATCACCGAGCAGGATCCGTGCCCGATCTGCCGCGATGAGTCGCGCGATGCCTCGCAGGTGGTTGTGGTGGAAGACCCGCTCGATGTGCTGGCAGTGGAGCGTACCGGCGCCTATGAGGGGCGCTATCACGTGCTGCACGGGGCGATCTCGCCGGTCGAAGGCATCGGCCCGGAAGACCTGAAGATCCGCGAGCTGGTGGCGCGGGTCGAGCAGGGTCAGGTGCGCGAGGTGATCATCGCGACTAACCCCGGCATGGAAGGCGACGCGACCGCGATGTACATCCAGCGGCAGCTTGCGCCGACGGGCGTGCGGGTGACGCGGTTGGCGCGCGGCCTGCCGACGGGTGGCGACCTGGAATACGTCGATTCGGTTACGCTGTTGCGGGCGCTTCAGGGCCGCCAGGAGATGTAGCGGCCCTCGCTCATTTTCGTTCCGTTAACGCGGCGCGAATCGAGTTCGCAAGATTTACCCAAATTCAACGAAATTGCCCTTGACTGCCCCGGACCGGGGTGGTAAGATGTTCGCACGCTTGACCGGAACCCCGGGCTGCGATAAAAAGCGGTGCCGGTTCCGAAACACCAAACGTCGGAAAGGGGGCAACCCTGGAGCACTAAAGCCAACTGAGAACCGAACGCGTTTTCATGTGGTTGTGCCCCGCCGCGTTGTCCAGGAGGAGCAACGCGCTCGCGCCAGCCATCTGCGCGTTCAGCGCCTTGGACACGAACGTGCACGCGCCGCGATCGATCACGGCGAGCTTGCCCTGCACGTTGGTCGGAGGCTGGC
>CBINGT010000369.1:0-4141 GCA_966250245.1 uncultured Anaerolineae bacterium | reverse complement strand
GGGATTCACGGGCTGAACCCCGCGCTGGTTAGCTCGTTGCCGACGCAGCAGACGTTCCGCGTGTATGTCTCCGCGCTGACGCAGCTCAACATCGACCGGCACAACCGCGTGCCCACCACCGACGTCCGCCTGATCCGGCGCATCGTCCGCGACGCGACCTATCGCGGCTATTCGGCGGTGGACACGCTCTCGCGCTGGGAGAGCGTGCGGCGCGGTGAGAAGCGCAATATCTTTCCCTATCAGGAAAACGCCGATATTATGTTTAACTCGGCCCTGCTATACGAGCTGGCCGTTCTCCGCCCGCTGGCTGAGCCGCTTTTGCTGCAAGTGGAGCCTCGCAAGCCCCACTACATCGAGGCGCGCCGCCTGCTGTCGATCCTGGGCTGGCTGCAGACTATGGACACCGAGCTTGTGCCGGATAACTCGCTGCTGCGCGAGTTCATCGGCGGCTCGATTCTGCGCGATTACACGCCCGGCCTGTACTAAACGCCCGGCCGGGCCGCAACAACGGTAGGTGACCGGTGCAAACCGAACAGATCTCGAGCAAGCTGCTCAGCCACTATGAGACGATCCGCCGCCAGGAGCACGAGCAGATCACCGAGCTTATCGACGTCTTGGCGCGGGTGGACGGCTTGCCCGAAGACCACATGGAGCAGGCGCGCGACGCGCTGTTCCACACCAATCACCCCTTCCTGATGGTGCTGGTCGGGCCGTTTAGCTCCGGCAAGTCCAGCGTTATTAACGCGCTGCTCGGCGAAGAAGTGATGGAAGTCGGGCCGATCCCGACGACCGACCGGATCGTGATTTTGCGCCACGGCGAGGACGTGCAACGCTCCCGCACTGGCGACATCGAGACGATCTTCCACCCGAGCCCGTTGCTCGATAACCTGAGCTTGGTCGATACGCCTGGCCTGGAGTCCGTCTTCCGCACGCACGACGAGGTGACGCGGCGCTTTCTACATCGGGCGGACGTCGTGCTGCTGGTGATGATCGCCACACAGGTGCTGACCGCCAGCAATCTAGAGTATCTCCAGCAGCTCAAGAGCTACGGGAAGCGTGTCGTTGTGGTAGTTAACCAGGTCGACGTGCTGGAGCCGGAAGAGCGCGAGCAGGTCCGCGAGTTCGTGTTGGAGCAGGCGCGTTTGCAGTTGGGCGTCGAGCCGCAGATCTGGCTGGTGTCGGCGCGACAGGCGCTCGCCGCGCAACGCGAAACGCCCCGCGACGAGATTATGTGGGACGAGAGCGGGTTCGCGGACATCGAGGAATACATCAAAGAGACGCTGGGCGACGTGCAACGCGCGCGCCAGAAGCTCGAAACGCCGCTGCAGATCGGCCAGAACGTCACGAAAACCGCGTTGGAGCTGGTCCAGAGCCAGCAGGCGGCGCTTGACGCGCACCGCAAAACGGCTGCCAACATCGCCGCGCAGATCGAGCAGGGGCGGCGCGCGCAGCAGGAGACCGTCGACGCCACGCTCGACGAGATCGATGCCATCTGGCACGAAGCCGGGGCGCGCGGCAGCGAGGCTATTGGTGATCTGTTCCAGTTCTCGCGCGGGATCCGTCTGTTTTTCGGCGGAATCGGGGAACTGCTCGGGCTGGGCGGGCTGTTCCGGCGCTTTGGCGGGCGGACGCGCGTTGAGAGCGTGCTGGACGAGCATCGCGTGATGGACACTTTCGCGCGCATCCCGCCGCTGGTCGATAAGCTCGGCCCGCGCCTGGAAAGCCGCGATTTGCAGGATATCGACGATCTGGTCGATTACACGCGTGGCGCGGTGAAGGAGCTTCCGCCAAGCCTGTCCGACAAGGTGATCGGGCGCATCCAGACGCCGCTGCGCTACGAGGCGAGCTTTATCCGCGACAAGCGCGACCGGCTGGACGAGCTTTTGCGGGACTCACAACGCTTCGAATTAGAGCGGCTTGACCGCACGCTGCGGAGCACGCTCGTTTTGCTGGCGCTGTGGGAGATTCTGGCGCTGGCGTTGATGATCGTGGTGAGTGTGACGGCGTTTTCCGGCGCGACTCCCGATGCCGCCCAGGTGCTGCTCGTCTTCGGCCTGGGGCTGATCCTGATTATCGCCGGGTTGGCGCTGGTTCCGCTGCGTGGGTGGCTACTGAAACGAGCGTATCTGCGGCGACTGCACACGAACCGCGAGGAATATTTGCGCTTGCTGCGCGATTCCTCAGCGGAACTGATCGCCTACGGCGTGCAGCTTCGGCAAGACGCGACCGCGCCTTTCACGCGGCTGATCGAGTCGCAGTCGGAGTTGCTGGACACGCTGCGAGAGGACTTGCTGACGCAACAACGCGCGCTGACGCGTATTCAAGGGGGACTGGCCGTGCTGGATCAGGACCGGACGGCGGCTGTATCGAGAAGGACTGACGAGAGTTGATGACAAGTATTGTCTTGGAAGGGCCGATCGCCGAGGCGCGCGAGCGCGAGGTGCGCCTGCTGCACGACGCAGCCGAGCTGGTCGGGCAGATCGGTGGAGAGACGAGCGCCGAGGACAAGCGCCGCCTGCAGCAGAACGCGGCGGACTTGCAGGAGATGTTTTTTCTGGTGGTCGTGGTCGGCGAGTTCAACGCGGGCAAATCGACCTTCATTAACGCGCTGCTCGGCGACACGCTGCTGCCGATGGGCATCACGCCGACGACCGACGCGATCGAGTTGGTGCGCTGGTCGAACCGGCGTGGCGGTGAGCCGCGCTGGCGCGAGGAAGGGATCGTCCGCGAGTGGACGCACCCGAACACCGGCGGGCCGGGTGTGGTGATTGTGGACACGCCGGGGACGGGATCAGTCTTCCGGCGGCACGAGCAGATCGCCAAGGGATTTCTCAGCCGTAGCGACCTGGTGATCTTCCTGCTGTCGGCGAAGCGCGCGCTGGCCGAAACCGAGCGCCTTTACCTGGAACTGGCGCGCGATTATGGCAAGAAGATCATCGTCGTGATCAACCAGACGGACCTGCTTGAGAAGCGCGAGCAGCAGGAAGTCCGCACGTTCGTCAAACAGCAGTTAGTCGAGTTGCTGGACCTGCGCCCGCCGATTTTCACGATCTCCGCGCGGCAGGCGCTCAAAGAGCAGGGGCACGGCGGGATCTTCTCGGCGGTGTCGAACGATCCGGGCGGGATGAACCCGGTCCGCGAATACCTCAAAGAGACGTTTCAGCGGGTGCCGCCCGCCAAGCAGAAGCTCTACGCGCAGCTTGACTTTGTCGACTCGATTGTGCGCAAGTACCGCGAGCATATCGACCAGCAAGCGAGCATGATCACGAACGATGCGGCGCTTGCCGAAAGCCTGCGCAAAGAGCTTGAGCGGCAGGCGGAAGGGCTGGACGAGCAGCTTGCGACGGCCAAGCGCGAGCTCGATCGCGTTTTCGAGGGCGTGGAGCAGCGCGGGCGCGACTTCATCCGCGAAAACCTGACCATCCAGCGCGCGGGCCGGGCGCTCAACGAGACAGAGATGCGCGCCGACTTCGAAAAACAGGTCGTCAACGGCGCGATCAACCAGATCACGAACATCTCCGAGCAGTACGTCAATGCGGTGGTGGACAACAGCCGCCGCTACTGGCGCAGCATCCTCGACCGGCTGACCGAGCTGGAGACGAATCTCAGCCAGGACCCCGGCGCGGTCGATGCGTCTGGCTATGCGGAGCAGCGGGCCGCGCTGCAAGAAGCGATCGCCATCGCGGACCGCGAGCTTAAGTCATACACCGACCAGAGCCTCGCCGAAGACCTGCGCAACACGTTCCGCACCAACCTGATCGGCTTTTCTGCCGGGTTCACGGCAATGCTGGGCGGGGCGATTGCGGTGGCGCTGGGCGTCGCGGCGCCGGGCGCTGTCACGGCGACGGCGGGCGCAGTGATCGCGGCGGTGATCGTCGGTCCGGCGCTGCTGGTCGGCGGGCTGTCGGCGGCGGCGCTCTACTGGCGCAAGCTGAAGCGCGACGCCGTGCGCGAGCTTGAAACCCGGCTGGAGACGCTACGCAACAGCTATCATCAGGCGATGGTCGATCTGACGCACCGCGAGCGCACGCGAGTCCATGTCGTACTCGAGACGGTGGGCGTTGGGCAAGCGCGCGATGTTCGAGAAGATCGTGCGCGGCGCAGGAACATAGCGATGCGCGAGATACGCATCGATGGCATC
>CBINGT010000368.1:0-4146 GCA_966250245.1 uncultured Anaerolineae bacterium | reverse complement strand
ACTGCGCGCCAGACGATCCACTCTATCTGCGGACACGCGCGTTCGTGCTCAGCGGCGAAAACCCCAACTATCACTCGGGGCGGTACGCGTCTGGCGTGGGCAGCCCGCACACGCCCGGCAATTACGTCTGGCATCTGGGGCTGATTATGCAGGGGTTGACCGCGACCGACAGCGCAGAACAGCGCGATGTTATTGACATGATTCTTGCCACAACCGCTGGCACAAACCTCATGCACGAGGGATTTGATCCGGACGCACCAGAGCGCTATACGCGGCCCTGGTTTGCCTGGGCGAACAGTCTGTTCAGCGAGTTTGTCATGCAGTGGGTTGAGCAGCAGGGATCAAACAATGAGAGCAGCGGCTAGCACCACCTCGGCTCGCGATCTGCGGCACATGCGGCTGACACTGCCTGCGCGGTTTTACCAGGCGCTGATGAGCTATGTGTTCATCAGCCCTTCGATGCTGCTATTCGCGGTGTTTGTGCTGCTCCCGGCGGGAATGGCGTTTTACCTGAGCTTCACCGATTACGACATTCTCACCCCAGCAGAATGGGTTGGGTTGGCGAACTATCACCGACTGTGGAATGACCGCCTGTTCCGCATTTCGCTGCAAAACATCGTCACCTACGCGGCGCTGTTTGTCCCCCTGATGATCATCTGCTCCCTCGGCCTGGCGCTGGCGCTCAACCGCAACCGGCCCGGAATGAAGATCTTCCGCCTGATCTACTACCTACCGGTGATCACATCCCCCGTCGCCGCGTCGGTTGTCTGGAAGTGGATTTTTAACAAGCAATATGGCTTGCTGAACGAGTTGCTCGGGTTCGTCGGCATCACCGGACCCGCGTGGCTCAACGAAAAAGACACCGCGATGGCCGCAATTATCCTAGTGACGCTTTGGCAGGGCATCGGCGGAAATATGGTCATTTACCTGGCAGGGCTACAGGGTATCCCGCGCCACCTATACGAAGCAGCCATGCTCGACGGTGCGAACGGCTGGCAATGCTTCCAGCACATCACCTGGCCTTCGCTGCGGGCTACAACCTTCCTGATCAGCACCATGTCACTGATCAGCGCGTTCCAGTTATTCGATCAGGCGTATGTCATGACCAAAGGCGGACCTGGCCACTCGACACGCACGCCGGTTTATCACATTTACGAGATGGGCTTCGGCCGCCTGAACATGGGCTATGCCTCGGCGCTGTCGCTCGTGCTATTCGTCGTGATTTTGCTGCTCACGCTGGTTAATCTGCGCCTGAACCGCGAGCAGAATATGCTGTTGGATTAACCGGAGCCAGATGATGACGCGAAAACTTACCTTCTTCACTCTGGCGCGCGAAACCGTATTCTACGCGATACTGCTGGTGGTCGGCGCGATCATGTTCCTGCCGTTTTTGTGGGCGCTGTCCACCTCGTTTAAGCCGAACGACGAGATTTTCACCATTCCGATCCGCTGGATTCCGTCCCGCGTGACGCTTGACCACTTCCGCCTCGCCTTCGAAACCATCCCATATGCACGCTACTTCTTTAACTCGATGTTCCTGGCGGTGGCAGGTGTGCTGTCGAACTGCTTTCTTGGCTCCATGGCAGGCTACGCGTTTGCGCGGATGCGTTTTCGCGGACGGCAGTTGTTCTTCCGGATGCTTATGACGTCGATGATGATCCCCGGCGTCGTAACGCTGGTCCCATCCTTCATCATCCTGCGCTCGATCCCCTTTGCGGGGGGCAACAACTGGGCGGGAGATGGCGGCTACGGGTTGCTGAACAGCTACTGGGCGGTGATTCTGCCGGGCGCGGCGGGCGCGTTTGCGGTCTTCATGATGCGGCAGTTTTTCCTGACGCTACCCTCAGAGCTGGGCGAAGCGGCGCGGATCGACGGATGTGGAGAATTCCGCATCTTCTACCGTATCTACCTGCCGCTGGCGAAACCGGCCCTGGCGACGCTGGCGCTATTCACCTTCCAGGCAGGATGGAACAGTTTCTTGTGGCCGTTGATCGTGCTTAATGACCCGAACCTTAAGACGATCCAGATCGGCCTACAAGCCTTTTCGTACAACCGCAGCACGGAATACGGCGCTCTGATGGCCGCGTCGCTGATAGCGATGCTGCCAATGATCGTGCTGTTCCTGTACGCGCAACGTTACTTCACGCAAGGCATCGCCTTCACCGGAACACGGTAGACGAAATGACTGTCGTGTTCAAGTCTTTCGCCTTTTCGCTCGCGCTGGCGGTCCTAAGCGGACCACTAAGCAGCCTCGTTTTCATCGGAGACTATTCAGATATGACCCAGCAAGTCAGACAGGATACCGACCTCGCACGCGCCGAGACGCTTTATCAGACCATTCTCGCCAGCTTCTATGTTCCTGAGTTCAATCTGTACCGCGAGCACAATCAAGTGCTGCCGGAAGACAACGCGTTCTCGTTCCTGTGGCCCTACTCCGGCATGATATCGGCGGTCAACGCGCTGGCGGCTGCGCCGGGTGGCGAGCGATATCACGCAGACCTTGTGCGCGTGCTTGATGGGCTAGAGCAGTATTGGGATGGGCGCGCGGATCCCCCAGGCTATGACTCGTATGTGCGCGAATTTGGCGGTGGGCAGAAATACTACGACGACAACGAGTGGCTGGGGCTAGACTTTGTCGATGCCTATCGCACGCTTGGCGATCCCGTCTATCTGGAAAAGGCGAAAGCAACCTTCACTTTTGCCATCAGCGGATGGTCCGATGAGCTCGGCGGAGGGATCTACTGGCGCGAAAACGACCCCACAACCAAGAACACCTGCTCAAACGGTCCGGCGGCTGTGCTGGCGATGAAGCTCTACCAGGAGACGGGCGAGCAGCAGTATCTCGACTGGGCAGTGCGTATTCTCGAATGGCTTAAGCCCCTGAAAGCGCCGTCTGGCGTGTACTGGGACAGCATCTCGGACAAGCGCACGATCGACTTTCGCACCTTCACCTATAACACGGGCACGATCATTCACGCGAACGCCCTGCTCTACCAGGAAACCGGCGAGCAAAAGTATCTCGACGAGGCGCGGGCGTTGGCCGAGGCGAGCGTCGCCCATTTCATGCGTGAAGACCCGCAAAGCGGCCAGGCGTTCTACCCTGATACGCCCTGGTTTAACGCAGTGCTGCTGCGCGGTTACGTTGCGCTCTACTACGCCGATCCGCAACACGACCCAAAGTATATCGAGACGATGCGCGCCAATCTTGACCACGCCTGGACGCACGCTCGCGGCGAGGAAGGGTTCGTGAACCCAGACTGGGCGGGCGACGCGTCAGTTCAGCGCGGCACGGATGGGAAGGAAGGCGTTTACTGGCTGCTGGATCAGGCAGCGCTGGTTGAAATGTACGCGACGCTCGCGCAGCTACCGTTCGCTTCATGAACTAAAAAGGAGGCTAGCCTGCACGCTCGAACGCATGGGTTCTTGACTCCCGCTTTAATAAATAGTCTGCAACGACGAAAGGAAAATGTCATGAAGGTAAACATCCTTAAAGCCGGACGCACCCTCTTGTTGGTGGTGCTTGCGCTGTCGTTCGTCCACGCCGGCGCGGTAGTCGAGCTCGTGAAAGCGCAAGACCCGGTAACGGTCACCTTCTGGGGCGACTGGGGCGGCGAAGGTGAGCGCCAGTTCAACGTGATGGTGGACGCATTCAACGCTTCGCAAGATAAGATCCGCGTTGAGTACGTCGTTCAGGAAGACATGATCACCAAGTTCCTGACCGCTTCGACCGCGGGCGACGCACCGGACATCATGTTCTGGGATCGCTGGCGCACCGCGCTCTACGCGCCGCGCGGCGTGTTGATGCCCATCAACGAGCACATGGAGCGCGATGGCGTTTCCGTCGACGAGTTCTATTCTGAAGCGATCCGTGAGCTGTCGTGGGACGGTAACGTCTACGGCTTGCCGCTGACCGTGGACGCGCGCGCCCTGTTCTACAACAAGACGCTGCTCGAAGAAGCCGGACTTGAGCCGCCGACCACCTGGGAAGAACTGGAAGAAGTCGCCAAGGCGCTGACCGTCTGGGACGGCGATCGTCTGGAACGTGCCGGGTTCTCGCTGCAAGATGTCGGCCTGTTCAACATGTACCTGCAACAGGCGGGCGGCCAGATCGTGACGGATGACTGCTCGGCGACGAACTTCAACAAC
>CBINGT010000367.1:0-4148 GCA_966250245.1 uncultured Anaerolineae bacterium | reverse complement strand
CGATAGCCCGCCACGTCATACCACGGGACGCGCAGCGTATACCCATTGAAGTCCCAGTCTCCAACATGCTTCCGCCCCGCATCAAACAACCACGCGAGCGGCATCGTCAGCACCTTAACGACTTCCCCCGGCTGAGGGCGCCAGGGCGGCGGTTGTTGCAGCCAGCCCACAAACGGCGACACCTCAAAATCGCTCGGCGGGATGTAGATCGGCGTCAGCTCGCCCAGCACCTCGATCCCATGATCCGCGCCAAGCTCCTCAGCCGCCTCGCGCAGCGCCGTATCCAGCGGCGATTCGCCCGGCTCGCGCGAGCCGCCCGGCAGGCTGATCTGCCCGCTGTGCACGTCAGCCGGGTTCTCCGCGCGGACGATCAGCGGAAAGCTCAGCCCGTCCTCGCCCGGCGAAAGCAGCACGATCACGCTGGCCTGGTGCGGCTGGCCGGGCTTGTTCGACGGGCGGCGCAGCACGCGTGGCTGAGGAGCCATCCTGTGCTGCGCCTCGCGCGCGTCGAAGCCTTCCAGGGCCAGCGCGGCGCGCACATCGTCGACGGTGATCGAGGTTGGGGGCGCGCCCAGGTCACTCATGCGGCGTACCACGCGCGCCGCTTGCGGAGCGAGATACCCGCATCCGTTTCGTCGCGACGCGTAGCCCGCACGCGCCCGCGCGGGTCGATATGAATCTGCCCCGCCTGCTGCAAGCGCGCGAACTCTTCCGGCGTGATGTCGGGCGCGGGCTCGCCGCCCAGACGCTCCAACCGCGAGCCGAGATCATCGTCCAGCGCGGGCTGTTCCGGCGCGGCGGGCGTCTCGTCAACCACCTTCGGCGGCTCTTGGGGCGGCGCTTCGGGCGGAGTCTGCTCCGGCGGCGCGGTGGCGACTGGTTGCTCGATGGGCGGCTGCTCGCCCGGTGGCTGATTGCTCTGTGGCTGCTCCACCGGCGGCTGATCGTTCACAGGAGTCTGCTCATCAGTCATCGTGCGAATTTCCTTCTTCCTTCAAGCGGGTGACAGCCGTTGGCTCCCCGCTTGTGTTCGAATCGTCCTCAAGCGACACGTTGCCCAGCGACGCCAGGTCATCCAGCGACACGGACTGGACGGCGGGCTGCGGATGGCGGCAATGGCAGACCAGGCAATCCGGGTTGCACGGCACCGACACCCACTCCGCGCCATACGGCGGCGTGACGCGCCCCTCGTAGATCTCAAGCTGGCGGTTGGCGAGAATGACCGTGTTCCCCGGCATCTCGACATACGCTTCGGTGTCTTCGAGCAGCGCATTCAGCGCCACGTCCGCCTGCGCCGCGGCAACGCGCACTACATGGATCCACAGCCCTGGCTCCGCGGCCAGCGTGCCATCCGGCCCGATCATACCATAGTCCAGCTCGGCTTCCGGCCCGACCGGCTCCGCCAGCCCTTCGCGCAGATGCTCGGCCCAGCAGGCGTAGCACGGCCCGTCGTCAGGGCGGATCACGCACACGTCGCCGCCCTCGCCGCGCTCGTACACGCCCGCGTAGACCGCGGTGCGCCCGGCCGTCAGACACGCCTGATTGATAGCGTACTTCGGCCCCTCGGCGTCCACCCCCACCACCACGAGATCCATCTGGTTCAGCTTCTCGAGATGGTCTTCAATCTTGCCGTGAATGGCTTCGATGTAGGCGTCGGGGTTGCGCTGGCGGATCAGGTCCGCGACGGCGTCCGCTTTCGGCTGGCCGAGGTAGCGCCGGTCGGCGGCGTGGCGGACCACGTTCGCCGGCTCAAGCACGTCATCGTCGATCAGGATGAAGCGTCCCACGCCGCTCATCGCCAGCGCCACGGCGACGAAGCTCCCGCCAGAGCCCAACCCCACAATGCCAACCGTCCGCTCACGCAGGTAGGCGAGCGTTCCGGCCCCTAACAGGCGTTCCACGCGATCCCAGCTCATGAGGCGCTGCCCTTTGCGGTTGCATCCGGCGCGTCGGGCGCACCGGCTGTTTTCTGCGATTCGTCGACGTGCCGCACCAGTTCCAGCAGCGTGCGCTTGGTGTCCCACTCCCAGGCGGGAAGCTCGGTCAGCAGCAGCGGCCGCGACGCCTGATACAGCTTCTCGAATACGTCTTCATCTTCCGCCACGCTGACCAGCGGCGCGACGCGCAGCGCGGGCATGTCATACGGATAGTTCGCCGAGGTGACGACCAGCAGCACGCGCGTTGCGCCCGGTTTGTACACCTGGAAGCAGATCTCGTAGGGCGGATGGCCGTCGGCGTCAAAGCGCACAACGTCCACGCTGTAGCCCGCGTCTCTCAGCAGACCAAGCTCCTGCTCGAAGCGACGCGGCCGCGCCAGATGCCAGCCGATTATCGGCAGCCCCGGCAGGCGATCGTTTGCCCACACCTCGGGCACGACCGGCACAAACTTCTTGCGCCGCTTGTTCATGTACCAGAAATCTGCGCGGATCGTCCAGCCAGCCTCGTAATCCCGCAGCACGATCGCGTTCGGAGCCATCGGCGGCTCGGGGAACAGGTCCTGTTCTTCGGGCGCGGCGTCGGCAGGCTTCTCGGCAGCGGGCGTTTGCGGCGTTGGCTCCGCCGCTGGTTCGGCTTGCGCGGCGGTTTCCTCGGCGGGCGGGGTGGAGCCGCTGTGCGCCGCCATGCGTCCGACTTCCTCGCTCGGCACCGGCTCGCCCTCGGCGGGCGCCTGTTCCGGCGATTCGGTAGCTTCGGCCGCTTCCGCTGCTTCCGGCGCGGGCTGTTCGGCGGCAGGCGGCTCCGGGCGCAACGGATAGAGCGTCACAATCGGCGCGACGAGGTGCTGGACCGGCGTGTCGGGATCTTCGATCATGCGGCGTGCGGTCTCAGCATCCCCACCGGACGGCGCGATCATGTCGCCGGGCTGTTTGTGCCAGTCCCCGACGTGCGCCAGCGGCACGTCCCACTTCGCAGCGAGCGCATTCCCGTACGACGAGCGGCGTAGTTCGCGGAACGCTTCCCAGTTGTTATACAGCCAGTCGAAGACGTCGCCCTGCCAGTCGTCGCCCTGCTCGAACATGCCCCACTCGCGGACGGCGTCATTCCCCGGGCCGATCGTGTCAAGGATGTAGATATCTGGCTCCGGGCGGCCCTGCACCGGCACGACGAAACCAATCAGCGCTTCGCCCGTTTCTGGCTCCGGATAGAGCAGCGCGCCCATCCGGATCTTGTCGATCACACGTTGCGCGACGATGATGCGCGGCATATCGCGCGGGGCCTCTCGCCCGGTGTCGCTTTTCCGCTCGTCCATCACCACCGCATCCTCCTCCTGCGCCCGGTATCCTTCACCGGTGGCATCCGTTCTTCAACACCCGGCCAGACGCTCGTCGCGCGCCAGGTGTAGTACGCGTAGAGCCATTGAATCGCCCAGCCTGCGACCGTGACCGCCGTCGAGGTGCTGGGGTTCCACCCATAGGTAACCCCGTCCTTCGGGTTGAACAAGCACAACTGCCCGTCTTCGTACTGGTGCTTCTCGCTGTAGACGTTCGGCCGCAGCACGTACGCTTCCGCCGGACGGTTAGGGTAATCTTCGGGGTAGACGATTTTGAGCGTGTGCAGCCGCTGCGGAATCCCGGCCAGGTTGATCTCGACGTCGCCTACCCAATACAGCAGATCATTGCGAGGCACCACCAGGCGGAAAGTATCCGCGAAGGTGGCGCGCATCATCTCGACTTCCAGCCGCAGACGGGTCGAGACGCGATCGCGCGTGCCCCACCATGCTTCTCTTGGCATGCTTCCCTTTCCTCTAGTTCTCCCTGTGCGTCGCTATTCTTCCTGGTCGCCAAGCAGTTCGGACAGGCTGACCGCTTCGCGCTGGCGGGCGTTCAACGCCTGAAGGAGCGCCTCGGACAGCTCGCCGTCACTGGACACATACTTCTGAATTGCGCCCCCGCCTACCGGCTGCCAACCGAAGCTATGCACGGCCAGCAGCGTCTGCCCCGCGAGCACGCGCAGATTCCAGTCTTCTGGAACAATCGTCTTGCCTTCCAGCGGCAGCCACGTCCCCGGCACGACCGTGTTCACCCCGCCCTGCAGGTCGTACTCCGCCTCGTCAGCGTAGCGGAGCCGCCCTTCGTGGTCGATCAGCTCGAAGCGGATCTCTCCGGTCGCCGGATACGGCAGCGCCAGCTCGACAAACGGGCGCAGGT
>CBINGT010000366.1:0-4152 GCA_966250245.1 uncultured Anaerolineae bacterium | reverse complement strand
AGGGTAAGGTCTAGCTCTTTGGCCCTGTAGTTCAGGGCGCGCACGTCCTTCGGCAAGCACGATCCGCCAAAGGCAAAGCCTGGGCGAAGATAGGCCGGAGAGAGGTTCAGCCGCCGGTCTTGGACGAAAATCTCCATCACTTCCTGGCCATCCAGACCCTGCGCCTTACACAAGTTGCCCACCTCGTTGGCAAAGGCAACTTTCAGCGCGTGAAATGCGTTGTTCACATATTTCACCATCTCGGCAACCGGCACGGCGGTACGAATCACGTTGGCATCCACCGACGTGTACAAAGCCTGGACGGCGTCGCCGCTGCGCGCGTCAAGCTCGCCGATGACGATATAGCTCGGATGATAGTAATCGTGGATCGCGGAGCCTTCCCGCAAAAACTCCGGATTCATGCTTACGCCGAAGTCGGCGCCGGGAGATCGCCCCGAATGCTGGCACAGAATCGGAATCACCCGGTCCTGTACGGTACCGGGCAGCACCGTGCTGCGGACGACCACAACATGGTACGCCTGTTTAACTGCCAGCGCCTGGCCGATTTCAGCGGTGACCTTGTCGACATAGTCCAGGTTAAGGCGGCCGTTCTCGCTGCTGGGTGTGCCCACACAGATCAGGCTGACATCGCTATTCAGCACGGCTTCATGGCTATCATGCGTCGCCCACAACCGCCCAGAGCTTCTGCCCTCTCGGATAAGATCGTCGAGGCCGGGTTCGATCACCGGCGAGCGCCCTGCCTGAATCTGGTTCACCTTGTAGGGATTGATGTCGACGCCGATGACGGTGTGCCCGTCACGCGCCAGACACGCGGCCGTAACACACCCCACATATCCCAGACCAAAGATACTGACTTTCATGAGTTCCCCCATCGTATCGCTGCACATCTAAGCAGGTTCTTCATCCGGCCCTGCATGATTCTCCGTAAAGAGCCCATGCTGCGCTTCTTGCCGTACCAGTCTGTCGTAAATGGCAGCGACTTTTGCCGCCGTCGGTAGCAAACCCATAGTCTCTGCGACACGCCGCCCGTTGGACCGGCGTCTGGAGCGCAGGATTAGCGCCATCTTGGCGGCGATATCTTCCGGATCGGGTTGGACGATATAACAGCCCTCGGTCCCTTTAATGACGCTGGCCACATCGCCCACGTCCACCGAAACAATCGGCAGATTGCAGGCCATCGCCTCTCGGATTGCCATCGGAGCGCCCTCGCGAGTAGACACCAGCGCCATGGCATCGCATGCATTCATATAGCGGGCGACCTGTTCGTGAGGCTGCTGGTGGATGGCGACCACCTGAAGGTCGGGAAATTCTTGCTTGAGGATGGCCGCCGCCTGCTCCACCAGATAGAAGCGCTTGAGCGCGCGTTGAGGGTCGTACGGAAACAGGATCAGCGGAGCGTCTGGCGGCAACCCCAGTTCGCGTCGGGCCTCAGCTTGCGAATGTGGTTTGAAGAGATCGAGATCGATCCCATAGGGGAGCACCAACGCATCCCTGCGACCTAACGCCTGCTTCATTTCTTCGGTCATCACGATCGACCGGTCGATCATCCTCGCAAGCAACCAACTCAGCGGCTTTTCGCGATTCCGCAACACGTCGGAGCCCCGGAACGTCACGACCACCGGGATGCGAAACTGCATGCGCGCGGTCAGAGCGCAGATGTATCCGTAATGCGCATGGATAACGTCATAACGCCGCTTGATCTGCGCCAACCAGAAGACGCGCAACGCCGCTTTCAGGTAATTCAGCTTGCTTGCCATCCTGTCGATATAGAGCACATCCACGTCATAGCCCAACGCTTCGAGGGCGTGTTGTTGCTGCCGGATGCACGGTCCGGCTCCGGGAATATCCTCGGTGGGATACTCGTTGGTCACAAACAGAATCCGCATCGGTAATCAGCCCTTGTCTCGTTGCGCGCTGCCGGTTACCGGCGTGCGTTGCGCCCGTGCTTCTAGCAACAAGTGGGAAAGAATCATGGCCAGGTTTCGCGGATAAGCCCGGCGATCTGCCAGAAAGTTGTAGTTGGCGCGAGAATGGAATTTGAAGCCGCCATCGGGCTTCTGCTGCGTTAACACCCAGCGAAAGCCGCGTTCCGACAGCGCGCGATAATCTCCCACGCCCAGCGAGGTTGCCTGGCTGAGTGCTGCAGCCAGCGCCGCAGCATAGTAAGTCACTTCGGGTGTTCGATGATGGCAGTCGTACGACGCAGCGCCAGTCTCGGTGACTCCATTGGAGAGGTACGCAGCGAGTTTTTCCACCACCGGCAGGATCGCCTCGTCACAGGTCAGCCGGTAGTATTCGACCAGATCGAGCAACTCGAACGCGTTGTACTGGTAGCAGAGGAAGTGAACTCGGTCCCGCCCATCCTGCGAGCCGGTGACGGCATACGGCAGTTCGCCGCTCTCCAACTGCACCTGGTTAAGCCAGGCAACCATCGCCGCGCAGGTCGTCAGATACTGAGTATCCTGGGTAGCGTCGGCCAGCCGGGCGAGCGTGAACAGCGTAAGCGTCGTGTTGTTGGGGACCATGCTGCCACGCACGTTCGAGAAGTAATTGATGGCGAGCATCCCGTCGCTGCCCTGAAAGCCGACTTCGTCGATCAGATAGCGGTACCACTTTTTCGCGCCCGCCAGAAATGCATCCTGCCCGGTCTGCCGGTAGCTCTCCACGAGCCCCAGACAGCCAAAGTCCCCTTCGACGGTTGCAATCCGGTTGCGCCATTCAGGATCGGGATACTCCCAATAGCCTTCCGGGCGCTGGGCTGCCAGGACGTAGTTCGAACACGCAAGGGCGATATCCCGATAGCGCTCGTCGCCGGTTAGCTCGAACAAATGCCAGTTGTCGAGAATCCAGTATCCCTGCGCCTGCATATAGATGCGACGGTCGGACCAGGGAATGGCTCTCAGGTAGCTCTTGACGAACCGTCCTACGCGAGCGTTGAAACGGACGCCGGAGTCGGGCCCCGCCAGGGCCTGACCATCCCATGCGAACTTGAGCAGGTATCCGTGCAGGCGTTTCGCCGCCTCGAACAGTGTGTCAGCCGGTATCATCATCGCTCCTTCCTGGTGTCGTGTGGCCTTGAGCCAGCCCAGCCCCCGCCGCTAATACGGGAAGCTCAGGCGGCTGAGCGGAATGGATACGCTCTCCGTACCTGTGTGATCGGCGGGGTTGCGCTGAAGCGTCGTCAGTTCAACCCCCTGCAAGTAGATTGCGGCCGCGTTCCGATCAGGAACGTAGAACGTCAGCCCCTGGAGCTGCCGGGGTGTCACCGGCCAGCCATCGATTACCGGATCGTTGAGCGCTTCGATGAAAATCCTGGTCTGCCCCTGCACCTGCTGGTAGGACCATTCCAGGTGCTCACACGCGTGATGGTAATTGAGGAGCTTCGACGTCGTCGTCACATAGATGTTTCCTGCATCCTGCTCGCGCGCCAGGTTTCGCAGCGCATCCTGGGATTCGGGAGCAATCACCTGGTTGCAGTCCTTGTTCTTTCCCAGATGGGTGTACACGATCATGTATCCCTGGCTCGCTTTCAGATGCGCCAGGGCGCGCGCCGAGATCGCGTATGCCAGCCCGCGCGAGGTAGCTCCCCGGGAAACGCTCACGGGATGGTTGCAGTACCGGATGAACTCGTAGACCGTCCGCCCGTCTCTGAGGGGCAGCGGCTGGATAAGCTGGTTTCGGCTGAGCAACACAAAACGCTCATCGCCCAACCGGCCGAGAAACTTCTTGCGCATCTCTTTAGCGAGGTTGATACACGATTGGCGGGGATATTGCGGGTCGAAGACTCTCGTGTGCAGAGGCACCGGATTGGCGGGCGACTGTCCGACGAGGCGCGTAGACGCCCCTACCCACGCAAAGCGGATGCCATAGTCCAGTGTAATGTCGGTATGGTAGACTTCTGCGCCGGGAACATCCCCGCAACACTCGCCAAAGAAATACTCAAACTTGTCGCTTACATTAGTGCGAGAACCGTAGTGATTGGTCCAGACGTCGAGCTTGCAGTCGAGGCGGTGCAGCACATCCAGCGCGCGCTCGATCTGGTCCCGGGTGAACGCCACATCGCCGTACGAATGCAGGCAGTCGATGTATCCAGCCTGGATCAGATCGACAAGCAAAGACCGGGTTTCCTCGCCCTGAGTGAAGTACGACACC
>CBINGT010000365.1:0-4163 GCA_966250245.1 uncultured Anaerolineae bacterium | reverse complement strand
CGGCTGTGATCGACACGCTGCCCGATGCGGAAAGCAGCGCCCTGGTGATCTTCGACACGGCAACCGGCGAGGTCCGCGCGCGCTTCGAGCCACGCTGCCAGCCGGACGCAGACGCCGCGCCGGAGATGCTCGCGCCCGGCTCTCCGCTGCTCTACGACGCCGGATCGGGCGCGCTCTATTTCCTGTTCGGCTTTGTGCAACACGGCTGTGCGCAGCGATGGGATGCGGACACTGGTGAGATGGTCTGGTCCGCGAGCTTCCCGCTGGAGACGAGCGGCTGGCCGCGCACATGGACGGCGACCGCCCCGTTGCTGGACGAGGACCGGATCATCTTTGCAAGCGCGGAAGGCGCGTCGATCCTCACGCTGGACACGGCAGATGGCGCGCTGCACACGCTGATCCGCAGCGACGCCTACATGCTCAAGCCGTGGGCGCAGACGGACGACACGCTGCTGGTCCGCGCCGAACGGCTGGACACGCTTGAGCAGGACGAGCTATGGGGTGTCCGCCTGCCGGATGGCGAGCAGGCGTGGCGCTATCCGATCACGCGGGACAACAGCAGTTGGACCGCGCACAGCGCGCCCGGCGGCTTCGCCGTGATCGAGCTTGCGTCCGATCCGGCGCGCCTGCGCGTGACCTTGCTCGACGCGACGACCGGCGAGCCAGTCCGCGACCGCGTGCAACCTGTCAGCAGCGTAACGTGGACCGGCACAACCTGGGCCGGCGACCGCGCGTGGCTGACGATCGGCGCGCTGTACGAGCTCGACCTGCATAGCGGCATCCCGGCGCAGGTCTGGCCCGCGCCCGAGCCCGAAAAACCGGAAGAGTAACGAGGTAGTAGTTCATGTTTCGTATTACAAACTCCGCCCGCTGGCTGGCCTTCGCTGTCTCGATGTTGGCGCTGATCCTGGCCGCGTGGGCGCTGGCAATCGCCACCCAACCGGACGACGTGCAGGCCGAGTTGCCCGTTGACCCCACCCCAAACCCGACCGGGGCGATGTGGACGCTCGGCACAGGCGGCGACGGCGAAAACCCGTATGCCGAGTGGGTGGCAGTGTATCCCACCTCGTCGCTGTGGGATATCCTCGGCGCGCCGTCGCTGCGATTTATCGATCACGCTCCGGCAGTGCCCGGCCAGGATCGCAGCTTCGAGATCGGGTTCTACAAATACGGCCCGACGTGGCACACGCGCAACCCGATAGTAGAATTCTGGCTGGGCGGCCCGGAGAGCGGCGGCGGATCGCTGTCGGTCATCGGGAACGACAAGACCGGCGGCATGCTGGAGGTGCGCAACCCTGAAGACACCGAGCATATCGCGCTCGACTATCGTGACCCCGATCGCCCCACCCTGCGCGGCACGCACCCAACCAACCCCCTGCGCATCACCAGCCAGAACGGCATCGTGTCGGAAAACCAGCACACCTTCGCGGAAGGAATCGCGATCCCGCCGGAGAGCGAGCGGGCCGGGCAGGTCCGCGAGGCCGCGTGGCAGGACGGCGCGTTGACAGTCCGCACCGGCGCGATCGGCGCGGACAGCCTTGTGATCGTCACGCCGCTAAGCGAGCCGCGCGGCCGCTGGTGGGTGGACCAGATCGAGCCGGGCGCGTCGTTCACCGTGCGCAGCACCGCGCCCGACGAGGATATGGCGTTCAACTGGCTGTTGATCAACTAATCCGCTGATCCAGCATAGGCTGCACAGGGAGGGGAGTTCCGATGGCGCTGTTCCAGTACGACTCGACCGTGCTCGACCGCTTCCCCGAGATTGTCGGCGGCGTGATCTGGGCCCGCGATCTGCGTGGCGGGCCCACGCCCGCGCCGCTACAGGACGCGTTTTTCGCCGAGCAGCGCGCCGTGCTTGAGCGCATCGGCCAAACGCCGCTCTCTGAGATACCCAGTCTGGCGGCGTGGCGGCGCGTCTTCAGCGGATTCGGCGTCAAGCCGACGCAATATCGCAGCGCGGCCGAAGCGCTGTTGCGGCGGCTGACGAAACACGGCGACATCCCCTCGCTGAACGCGCTGGTCGACCTCGGGAATCTGGTCAGTATCCGCTATGCGCTGCCGGTGGCGGTCTTCGACCTGGCGCACGTCACCGGGCCGATCACCGTCACGCTGGCGCGCGGGGACGAACGGTTCACGCCGCTCGGCGAGGCGGAAGTCGAACATCCCGCGCCCGGCGAAGTGATCTTCGTGGACGAGGCAGGTCTGGTCAGCGCGCGGCGGTGGTGCTGGCGCCAAAGCGAGCAGAGCGCCGCACGCGAAACCACGCGCGACGCCCTGATCACGGTTGAAGCCCATCACGAGCGCGCAGCAGAGGACGTGCGCGCGGCGCTCGACGATTTGCAGGCGTTACTGCGCGAATACCAGCCGCAAGCCATCTGCGACGCGGCAATCCTCACGCGAAACGCGCCGGTCTTCGCGCCGTAGGGCGTGCTGTATTTGGATGTGATATACCCCCCATCCCCCGGCCCCCTTCCCCCACAAGGAGGGAAGGGGAGAAAGCGTTTGCCGTCTTTTTTCCTTCCCTCGTTCTGGGGTTGGGGGCAGGAAAGCCGGCCGAAGGCCGGAAGGATGGGGGACTACCCGACGTAATAAAGCGTCGTGTGAGCCGCCCTACTCTGCGGGCGCAAGCTCCTCGGGTGCGGAAACCGGCTCGACCGCCGCGTCAAAGTCGCTGTAACGCTGCTCCTCGCTGCCCTGGAAGGTGAACGACAGCAGCGCCCCAGGGGGGAAGTCTTCCGGGCTGAGCGCGGCCGCGTCGATGTCTGTCGCGATCATCTCAATCAGGCTGATCACCTCAAGCGCCCGGCCTTCGGCGTCCAGCACGACGGTCAGCGTCGCCTGGCTGTCTTCGCTCAGCGCGTTGAACAGCATCACCTGGAACGGGTCGTCCGTCTCTTCCAGCACCACGTCGATCAGCGCCTGACGCCCGAAGACAATCGTGATCTGCTCCGCTTCGGTCCCGTCCTCAAGGGTGACAACCTCGGCGAAGACATCACTGGCCAAATTACGCATCCGCTCCCGATCTTCTAGCAGCATGGGCGGCTCGTCGTCGGCCAGGCTGTCAAGCTGAAGCGCCGCCAGCCCTGCGAACTCGTCGCCGATCAGGTCGACATCCTCGACCACGATCCACCCTACGGGCAGCGGCGGCAGGTCGCCGGATGGCTCGTCATAGGCCGCGTTGACGTAGAGCGTCCCATCGACCAGACGCGCCTCGCCGGTGATGCTAAAAACCATCTCGCCCTGGCTGGTGACGCTCGCGCTCACTTGCGCGTTCACGTTCTTTCCTTCGGGCGCGTTGATCACTGTCTGCGTCTGCGCCCACTCGGTGAGCTCGGCCAATTCCAGCGACTGCCCGCCAAGCACGATGACCAGCGATTGCGAGTCGATTCCGATACTATCCTCAACGTAGCTCTCGAGTACGTCCACCATTTCGCGCGCGTCAAACACCCGATCGAGCAACGCCAACTGCTCGTCGGTCAGGCCGCCATCCTGCGCGAGCGCGGGCGGGAAGCCGCTGAGCGACAGCGCCACCCCCAGCGCCAACAGACTTGCCACAAACCGCTTGATCATCGTGGTTCCCTTTCTCAAGAAATAAGGGGAGCAAAGCGCACTTCGCGCCTTAGAACCGGAACAGTGCCGCGAGGTCTCCCCCGCCCGGCACCGCGCCATCTTCGACGACGTAAACCTCGCCGCCGTTGGCATACGTCATGACTGCGGCCAGGTCAAGCAGGTCTTGATCGTCTGGCTGCATTTCGGGATGCACATGTACCTTGCCGGACTCGCGGAAAACGCCCCAAATGCGACGCCCTGCCGGGATGAAAACCGCCGCCACGCGCCCCTGGTGCGCCGCTTGTAGCACCGTCTTCAGGTCGTATGATGCCAGCCCATCCGCGCGCCCCAGCTCCTGCTCAAGGCGCGCCCGCGCATCCTCTTGCGCTTTCTTGAAGATCGGCTCGACCAGCTCCCACGCGCGGCGATGCAGTTCTTTCGCGCTCAACGTTTCGGGGTTGCCGGTGATGCCTTCGCTCACCAGATGCGGATAGCTGCTCACTTCGGCGTACATCGGCAGCAGATAATCCACGCCCGCCAGCACCAGCGGCGTCTCGTCTCCCCCAAGCAGGTCTCGCAGGCCGCGGTCGACCATTTGCAGGTAACGCATGATA
>CBINGT010000364.1:0-4171 GCA_966250245.1 uncultured Anaerolineae bacterium | reverse complement strand
CGCTGAGCACCGACGTGTTCACCGAGCGGGTGATCGGCGGGCTGGCGGTCGCAGTGCAACCGTGATCAGCACGCGACAGGTCAGGTCTTGCGGCGCCGGGAACCTTCCCCGGCGCTGTGTTTTTGCGCGGTTTCGGTGCGCGGCGGCGATACGGTATAATCCAATTCACCCATTCACATTGTAAAACCTTGCGCGGAGATCATGACGCTCACCGACCAACTCAACCGCCCATTCCGCGACCTTCGAATCTCGGTTACCGACCGCTGCAATTTCCGCTGCTCGTACTGCATGCCCGCGGACGTGTTTGGCGAGGCGTATCGCTTCCTGCCGAAAGATGAACTACTGACGTTCGAGGAAATTGCGCGGCTGGCGCGGGTGTTCGCGGGACTGGGCGCGCGCAAGGTCCGCCTGACGGGTGGAGAGCCGCTGATCCGCAAAGAGCTTGACAAGCTCGTCGCGCTGATTGCGGCGATCCCCGGCCTGGACGATATTGCTCTGACCACCAACGGCTACTTTCTGCCGCAACAGGCCCAGGCGTTGCGGGACGCGGGCTTGCGGCGCGTGACGGTCAGCCTCGACAGTCTGGATAATACGGTGTTCCGCGCGCTGAACGGCGGCCGGGCGGATGTTGGTCAGGTGCTGGCCGGAATCGAGGCGGCGGAGCGCGCGGGGTTCGCGCCGATCAAGATCAACGCCGTCATCAAGCGCGGTGTGAACGACGGCTCGGTGATCGACCTGGCGCGTTTCTGCCGGGAGCGCGGCTATATCGCGCGCTTCATCGAGTATATGGACGTGGGCAACCTCAACGGCTGGCGGCTCGACGACGTGGTTCCCGCGCGCGAGATCGTCGAGATGATCGACGCACAGATGCCGTTGGAGCCGGTCGCCCCGCGCTATTCCGGCGAGGTGGCGCGGCGCTATCGTTATCGTGACGGGAGCGGCGAGATCGGCGTGATCGCGTCGGTCACCCAGCCGTTCTGTGGAGCGTGCACCCGGCTGCGGCTATCCCCCGATGGGCGGATGTTCACCTGTCTGTTCGGCACGCACGGGACGGACCTGCGCGCTCCGCTGCGTGAGGGCGCGTCGGACGAGGAGCTTGTCGCAATCGTGCGGAACGTGTGGTCCCGGCGGGACGATCGCTATTCTGAGGTCCGCGCCTCGCAGACGTCCCCGCGCGATCCGAAGATTGAGATGTACCAGATCGGCGGGTGAGCGGGCTAGCAAGGTATAAGGAGCAGGAATGCGTCTGACGGTGGTCTACTACGGCGGGCTGAAGCAGGATGTGGGCGCCAAGCGCGAGACGCTCGATCTGCCGCACGCCACGCTGACGGTCCGCGAGCTGAGCGAGCTGCTGCGCGAGCGGCACCCCGCACTGGCGTCGCGTCTGCACACGGTTGCGGTGGCGGTGAATGATGCGCTGGTCGAGAGTGACTACGTTTTGCAGGACGGCGACGAAGCGAGCCTGCTGCCGCCAGTGAGCGGAGGGTGAGCATGGGGCGCTGGGTTACGGAGCAACCGCTCGCGGTCGAGCCGCTGCTGCGCGAGCTAGAGGACTTTGGCAGCGGCGCGCTGGTTGTGTTCTATGGCGTCGTGCGCAACGAGAACGAGGGGCGGCCGGTCCAGGGGATGACCTACGAGGCACACGTTCCGCTGGCGGAGCAGGCGCTTGCCGCGATCGAGCGTGAGGCGGTCGAGCGTTTCGGCGTGCGCGGCTGCCGTATCCAGCACCGGATCGGGCGGCTGGCGCTGGGCGAGGCGAGCGTCATCATTGTGGTCAGCGCCGGGCACCGCGAGGAAGCGTATCAGGCGTCGCGCTACGCGATCGACGAAGTGAAGCGTCGCGCGCCGATCTGGAAAGAAGAGCATTACGTCACTGGCGACAGCCGCTATCTGGATGGCGTGCCGCTGGTTCGCACCTCTGACACCTCTGAGGAGTAAGCACCCATGAAAGATGTATCGGCCAAGACACCTACGGCGCGAACCGCCGTGGCGGAGTCGTTTATTCGCATGCCAGAAGCTGTCCAGACGCTGCTGCACGAGGGTCGCCTCGAGAAAGGGGACGCGCTGGAGATCGCGCGCGTGGCGGGTGTGCTGGCCGCGAAGAAGACGTGGGATTTGATCCCCTACTGCCACCCGCTGCCGCTGACGCACGTCTCCGTCAAGTACAGCTTCGAGCGTGAGGGTGTGCGGATTCAGACGCTTGTGAAGACGCACGCTGTTACGGGCGTCGAAATGGAAGCGCTCACCGCCGCCTCGATCGCCGCGCTGACTCTGTACGACATGTTGAAACCCCACACCTACGAACTGGAGATCACGTCCACGCGCCTGATCTCGAAGACTGGCGGCAAGAGCGGTGACTTCCACGCGGAGAATATGCATAGAACGTCGTTTGAATCCCCCTAACATCCTCCTCTCGATTACAAACCAATTTCAAACGGCAGGGTGTTCGCAAGAGTATAAAAATCCTATACAATCTTCATATCTCTAATTGTTATTGTGTTACACTCTATAAAGGTAACTTTTTTCTCTGCGCCAGACTGTGGGGGGCTGGCGCGTGGCAGCGCTCTTGTATGGGTAGAACGATCGATATAGGTGTGTCGTTATGATACGGGGAGCTAAAGTAACCGTTACGGAGATACGCACGCTCTTGCGGGTGGTTCTGGTGATAGGAATCCTCGTTCTGAGTCTTGCGGTTGCGTTACCGGCTGTAGCGCAGGGCCCAGCCGACACGGGGTATGTCGGTCCTTCCCATGGGGGCGTATCTTCCCCAACCGCCGAAAAGCCTGAGAGCAAGGTTTGGTATGTTGGGGGCTACTGGTGGGCTGATATGGTTAACCCAGAAGTCAAGCGCCATCATATCTATCGCTTCGACCACGAGACCTTTGAATGGATCGATACCGGCGTCGAGCTAGACGATCGCCGCAACGCTCGCTCGGATATCCTCTGGGATGAGGACAGCGAGCGGTTGTACGTCGTTTCGCATGTATTCACGACCAAAGCCGCACCTACGCCGGCCGAGTCGAACTGGGGACGGCTTTACCGCTACAGTTACGACGCCGCAATCCAGCAGTATATACTGGATGACGGATTTCCGGTGCCGGTGACGCGCGGAAAATCCGAAACCCTCACCATCGCGAAAGACACGACTGGGCGGCTGTGGGTGGCATATGCCGAAAACCGCCAGGTGATGTTCAACCACAGTCTGGACAACGACCTCACCTGGGCCGAGCCGCAAGTGCTACCGACCGCGAATGCGGGTGCGCTGGACATTGACGACATTGCCGCGATCGTCAGTTTTGACAACAAGGTTGGCATCGCATGGAGCGACCAGCGCCATTCCGCCGTCTTTTTCGCCTACCATGAGGATGGCGCGCCGCCCGATGAGTGGACCGAAGAAACGGTTATCGCGGAGCCGGGCATCGCGGATGATCACATCAATCTGAAGGCGGACAGCGCCGGTCGCGTATACTTTGCCTCGAAGACCTCGGAGGAGCGCGAGCGTCCGCTGGCTGTGCTGTATGTGCGCGATACCGATGGCACCTGGACGATGCACCCGTTTGGCACCGGGCGCGACAGCCACACGCGGCCCATCATCCTGATCGATGAAGAGCAGGGGCTGTTGCATATGTTTGCGGCAGCGCCGGAGCGGGGCGGGATGATCTACTACAAGCAGACCGCGCTCGACAACATTGACTTTTCGCCGGGAACTGGGGAGTTGGTGTTACGGAACCTGGTTGACGGGCGCATCAACAACGTGACGTCCACCAAACAGTCCGTCAACCGGTCGACCGGCATCATGATCGTGGCGAGCGGGACGACCAACCGCTACTACTTCAACTACTTCCCGCCCGACGACGGAGAACTGATGGCGCAGGATGCGTCTGACGAGGGCGAAGTGTCGCGCACGCCATCCGGCTCGCTCCAGGTCTCGGCGAACTGGCCCCTCTCGGCCAACGAATCGCCATCCCCGCTGGCTGCCGAGCTACCCTGACGCAAACACGCTATTTGCCTCGGCGCTCGAGGCTTCTATAATGAACATGGCCGCCCTCAAGGTTCGCGCTTTGAGGGCGGATCGCTGTGTGATTCAACCGTTCGCAAAGGATTTTTCTAGCGATGAAGAAAACCGGACTTTTGAGCCAGCCGCTCTCGTGCGTGATCGCGGGCATGGGGC
>CBINGT010000363.1:0-4180 GCA_966250245.1 uncultured Anaerolineae bacterium | reverse complement strand
CACGCCCGCTGCCTTTCTCCCCTTCCCTCCGCTTGCGTGGGGTTGGGGGCAGGGGATGGGGGGCATGGTTTATAGTGCGCGGGCGGAGCAAGCTCCGCCCCTACACATCGCGGCGCGGTTGCCTACTCCCTACTCCCCACTCCCTGCTCTTGCTAACCGCTAATCGCTAACTGCTGCTTCTCCCGTTGCGCTCATTCCACGGACGCGCTACTCTGTGAGGGCCCGTCCGTTTCTCGTTCCACGTGAGGGTCTGTGATGAGCCGTTCCCCGTCAGAACGACCGCTCCGCACCGCCGAGGTCGCCCGGGCCGCCGGGGTGCATCCGAACACCGTCCGCCTGTACGAAGAGTGGGGCTACCTGTCGCCCGTCCCGCGCACGCCGACCGGCTATCGCCAGTTCAGCCAGATGCACGTCGAGCAGATGCGGCTGGCGCGGCTGGCGCTCCAATGGCCGTATCCGGGCGGGAAGGCGCTGGTGCTCGACCTGGTGCGGAGCGCGGCGGCAGGCGACCTCGGCACGGCGCTGGAGCTGGCGTACCAGTACCTTGCGCACGCCAGGGCAGAGCGCGCCCACGCCGAGGCGGCGGTCGAGTTCCTGGAGCGGTGGGCGCAGGGCCACGCCACCGATCCGAGCGTGCCGCCGCTGCGTATCCAGGAAGCAGCCCGGCGGCTGAGCGTCACGCCCGACATGCTGCGCAACTGGGATCGCAACGGCCTGCTCGACGTCCCGCGCGACCCGAAATCCGGCTACCGGATGTACGGCGCGGCGGAGCTTGGCCGGGTGCGCGTGATCCGCATGTTGCGGCAGGCGGGCTACAGCCTCAACGCGATCCTGCGGATGCTACTGGCGTTCGACGCCGGAGATCGGGCGAATCTGCGCCGCGCGCTCGACACGCCGCGCGCCGATGAGGACGTGTACAGCGTGGCGGATCGCTGGCTCTCCACGCTGTCCGAGCAGGAACAGCGCGCGCTGGACATCATCCAGCAGCTCGCGCACATGCTGGCGATGGAACAGGAACGCACCAAGCGCCGCCGCCCGCCGCGCCGCTAGGCGAGGCACTGCCCCTCACCCCTGGCCCCTCTCCCTCTAGCGACTGCGTCGCGGGGAGAGGGGGAAATGGCGCGCATGCCATGTAGGGGCGGAGCTTGCTCCGTCCGTTTTCGGTGTTACACCCCCCATCCCCTTCCCCCACGCAAGCGGAGGGAAGGGGAGTCGGTCGCTGACGTGGTTTTTTCCTTCCCTCCTTGTGGGGGAAGGAATGCCGACCGCAGGTCGGAAGGATGGGGGGAATATGGCGCTTGCTCCGCCCGCGTTGTATTGCCCCTACACGCCCCCCATCCCCCGCCCCCTGCCCCCAACCCCACGCAAGCGGAGGGAAGGGGAGAAGGTTGTGGGCGAGGGCAACCCCCTCAAAACTCTCCATTTGTTGTCAAAGGTTTCGACCGATTTTCCCCTGACCATGCACGCCGCGTAAAACACCGATTTGAGCGAAGAATACGCGGCTGGCACGGCTCATCTTGACCCCCGCACGCGCGCCAAAGTCTCCACTTGCACACCAATGCCGTATGATGAGATTTGTCGATTGGATTCGCAGGAGAGGTATCGAATGAGCCATCCGCAAATCGTGGTGAGCAATCTCTCCAAGACGTACCGCGTCCCGCAGCGACCGCCCGGCTTCTGGGCGGCGGTTCGGAGCATGGCGCGGCGCGTCACCCAGGACGTCCCGGCGGTGTGCGATGTCAGTTTCACGATCGAGGCCGGGGAGATGGTCGGCTTCCTCGGGCCGAACGGCGCGGGCAAAACCACCGCGCTGAAGATGCTGGCCGGGCTGCTGCATCCCACCAGCGGCACGGCGACCGTCGACGGGTTCGTGCCGTGGGAGCGCGAGGCCGCCTACCTCAAGCGGATCAGCATGGTGCTCGGCAACAAGAGCCAGCTCATGTGGGACATCCCGCCGCTCGACACGTTCCGCGTCCTGGCGGAGATCTACCGCGTGCCGCCCGCCGAGTTCCGCACGACGGTGGACGAGCTGGCCGCGCTGCTCGACATGGGCGACCTGCTGACCAAACCCACCCGCAACCTCTCGCTCGGCGAGCGGATGAAGTGCGAGCTGGTCGCCGCGCTGCTGCACCGTCCGGCGGTGATGTTCCTCGACGAGCCGACGCTGGGGCTGGACGTCTCGATGCAGCGGCGGCTGCGCGCGTTCATCGCGGAGTACAACCGCCGTACCGGCGCGACCGTCATCCTCACCAGTCACTACATGGCCGACGTGGCGGAGCTTTGCCCGCGCGTGCTGCTCATCCACCACGGGCAACTGCTGTACGACGGCGCGCTGCGCGGCCTGGGGGAGCGGCTCGCCCCGTTCAAGCTCATCCGCCTGACGCTCGACGCGGGGAACGGACGCTCGCCGGAACCGGACGCGCTGCTTCCGCCCGGCGCGGAGATCGTCGCGCGGGAGAACGGCGGTCTGACGCTCCGCGTGCCGCGCGCCGGAACGCCGGACCTGACCGCCCGGCTGCTGTCCGCGCTGCCGGTGATCGACCTCTCCGTCGAGGATCCGCCGATTGACGCCGTGATCGACCAGATTTACCAGGAAGGTGCCGTATGACCAACCATCGCGGCGGCTGGGCGCTGATTCAGGCGACCTGGCTCTCGTGGATGCAGTACCGCAGCTTCTTCTTCCTGCTGGCGTTTAGCTGGATGATCGGCCCGCTGATCTACCTGCTGGTGTGGTCCACCGCGGCGGGTGGGGGGACGGTCGGCGGCTTCTCGCGCGGGGAGTTCGTCGCCTATTACCTCATCCTGATTCTGGTCAACCAGCTCACCATCTCGCAGACGACGTGGACGATGGGCGAGCTGATCCACAACGGGCAGCTCAACCGTCTGCTGCTCTACCCGATGTCGCCCGTCTACAACACGCTGGCGAGCGAGTTCGCGGGCAAGGCGGTGTACATGCTGTTCGTCGTGCCGGTCTCGGGCGGGCTGGCGCTGCTTCTGCGGCCGGAGCTTCACCTCACGCTGGCGAACGGGCTGGCGTTTCTGCCCGCGCTGGCGCTGGCGTGGGCGCTAAGCTTCACGTGGGGTTACTGGATCTCGCTGCTGGCGTTCTGGACGACCCGCGCCGACGCCCTGCTGACGGTCGAGTATTCGCTGCTGTTCCTGCTGGCGGGGCAGGTGGCGCCGGTCGCGCTGCTGCCGGACGCGCTACAGGTGATGGCGAAGCTGCTTCCGTACCGCTACATGATCTCGTTCCCGGTCGAGGTGATCACCGGGCAGTTGGACGGCGCCGGGCTGCTGACCGGCTTCGCGCTGCAGATCGGGTGGCTGGTCGTCGCGCTGGCGATCTACCGCTTCCTGTGGCGGCGCGGCGTCCGGCGCTATACGGCGATTGGGGGATGACGATGCTGCGACCGCTGAAACTCACGGCGTTGTTTATCGGCGCGTCCGCCCAGCACGAGCTGGCGTACCGCGCGAATTTCTGGGTGAGCCTGCTGAACTCGGCGCTCAACTTCGGAACCGGGCTGCTGGGCGTGATCGTGCTGTTCGAGCAGGTGGAGAGCGTGCGCGGCTGGGAGTTCGCGCAGACGCTCGCGGTGCTCGGCGTGTATATGACGGTCAGCGCGCTGCGGGGGTTGTTCATCAGCCCCAGTCTCGACTCGCTGGCCGGGATGGACGGGGAGATCTGGCGCGGCGAGTTCGACTTCACGCTGCTGCGCCCGGTCGATACGCAGTTTGTGGCGAGCGTCCGCCACTGGCGGCTGTTCTCGCTGGTGGACCTGCTGCTCGGGTTTGTCGTGCTCGGCGTCGCGGTGACGCAGCTCGCCCTGCCGATGACCCTCGCGCACGTGATCGGCTTCGTGCTGACGCTGCTGATCAGCGGGATGCTGCTCTACGCGATCCTGCTGGCATTCGCCAGCCTGACGTTCTGGAGCCCCGGCTTCCTGTTCGGGTGGGTGTTCGACGGGCTGTTCCAGATGGCGCGCTACCCGGTCGGGCTGTATCCGGGCGTGTTGCGGCTGGTGCTGACGTGGATCGTGCCGGTGGGGGTGATCACGACGGTCCCGGCGCGCGCGCTGAGCGGAGACCTGCCGCCCGCGCTGCTGGCGGGCAGCTTCGCGCTGAGCGCGGCGGCGGTCCTCGGCGCGAGCGTGCTGTTCCGCACCGGCCTGCGCCGGTACGC
>CBINGT010000362.1:0-4180 GCA_966250245.1 uncultured Anaerolineae bacterium | reverse complement strand
GTCAAGCGCACGGGGCAGGACATTCACATGGAGCCGGGGCGCGACCTGTGGTATCACGACCTGATGAACCTGCCCATCGCCGACGCGCACATCGAAACCGAACAGATGGACGCCGAAGACCCGCTCTATCTGCTGTACACCAGCGGCACGACCGGCGCGCCAAAGGCCATCCTGCACACGCATGGCGGCTACATGGTCGGCATCGCTACCACGCTCAAGTGGGTCTTTGACCTGCAGGACGACGACCTGTGGTGGTGCGCGGCCGATCCGGGCTGGGTGACCGGGCACAGCTACATCGTCTACGGGCCGCTGCTGCTCGGCGCGACGAGCCTGATGTACGAGGGCGCGCCGAACTACCCGTTCCCCGACCGCTGGTGGGATATTGCGGAGCGGCATGGTGTGACGGTCCTCTACACCGCGCCGACGGCTATTCGCGGGCTGATGCGCTTCGGCGACGCGTGGCCGAACCGGCACGACCTCTCGAAGCTGCGCCTGCTCGGCAGCGTAGGCGAGCCGATCAACCCCGAGGCATGGCGCTGGTATCATCGCGTCATCGGCAAAGAACGCTGCCCGATCATGGATACGTGGTGGCAGACGGAGACGGGCGCGTTCATGATCTCGCCCATGCCGTCCACGCCGCTCAAGCCCGGCAGCGCGACCCTTCCGCTTCCTGGCATTGAAATCGACGTGCTGAATGAAGAGGGCGAGCCGGTTGGGCCGAACGAAGAAGGCTATCTGGTGATCAAGCGCCCATGGCCCGCGATGCTCCGCACGGTGTACGGCGATCCGGAACGCTACGTCAACAACTACTGGAGCCGCTTCCCCGGCATGTACATGACCGGCGACAGCGCCAGGCGCGACGAAGACGGATATATCTGGGTCATCGGCCGCGTGGACGACGTGATTAAGGTCAGCGGCTACCGGCTCGGCACGGCGGAGATCGAGAGCGCGTTGGTCAGCCATCGCGCGGTCGCCGAGGCGGCGGTGATCGGCGTGCCGGACGAGGTGCGCGGTCACGTTATCAAGGCGTACTGCATCCTGGTGGCGGGCGTCGAGCCGTCGCAGCGGCTGGCCGAAGAACTACGTGACCACGTCGGGCACGAGGTCGGTCCCATCGCCAAGCCCGCGACGATCGATTTTGTGGACAGCCTGCCGAAGACGCGCAGCGGCAAGATCATGCGCCGTCTGCTGAAAGCGCGCGTGCTCGGCCAGGACGAAGGCGATACCAGCACGCTCGAGCAGTAAGCCCGCTACGGCGCGCGCACGCGCCACACCTGCACGGTCCGCGTGACGCCTGCGCGCTCCTGCAGGGCCGGGCGCTCGAACTCTCCCACAAGCTCCCACACGAGCCTCAACCGTTCCGGCTGAGGCTCGTGTCCATTCAGCACCACGTAGCTCTCCGGCGCGTTGAGCAGCTCCACCGGGCGGGCAATGTCGTCCGCGCAGGTGATCGGGCGCGCGGTGAAGAACGTCAGCATGTCGCAGGTTGCGCGGTCCGCCAGGACGAGAACAGACGGATCGGCTGCGTCGATCAACCGGGCGGCCTCGCGCATGGCGTCTCCGGCGAAGTTGCCCCCCAGGAATACGGCCGCATCGTTGGGCGGAAGCCGCAAGTCGTCCGGCGTGCGGACTGCCGTCAGCGCAAACGGGATCGCGAACCCCGCCAGCCAGATCGCGCTAGCCGACGCCACTGCCAGACGGATCAGCGGGCGGCGCGCGCGCCACAGCACCCACGCGGTGCATCCGGCGGTGACGCTTAGCGGCGCGGCGAGCGGCATGAAGTAACGCGTGCGGACGTTCCGCGACGCGACCGGCGGCAGCAGCGCAAGCAGCACCGTCCACGCGATCAGCGCAGCCGCCCATGTGCGGAGCGACGGGTCGCGCCGGGCGCGCCACGCCAGCCCGATCAGCGCGGCGCCAGACCCCACCAGCAGCGGCGCGGACGTATACCGGGCGATGGCGGGGATGGCGGCGCGCAGTTCGGCCAGGGGAGCTGGCTCGCCCAGGTCCGCCAAGTTCGCGCCATTGACGAGCGTAAACGGATCGCCGCGCACCTGCGCGACGGCAGCCGGAACGACGACCGGCAGCCAGCACAGCACGACGATTCCCCAGGCGAGTGCGATCCCCGTTCCATAGCGGCGCCGCCACTCGTACCACCACACAGAGCGGTTGTTCCCGCGCGGCGGAAAGCAGGCGAGCGCAGCGGCGAGCGGTATCAGTGGCACGAGCCCGGTGGTGAGCTTGGCGAGCGTTGCGGCGGCGCACAGTAGCCCTACGGCGATCGCGGCGCGGACGGTGGGGCGCCGGGCGAAGCGCACGCTTTGCCACACGGCGAGCGCGGCAAACATCGCGGCAAAGGGATCGGCCAGCGCCATGCGCTCGAAGAAAAACGCCAGCGGTAGCACGGCGTACGCGGCCAGGGCGAGCGCTCCGGCTCCCGCACTGCCTGCCATTCGCGCGATCGCGTAGACCGCCGCACCCGTCAGCAGGGACGCGAGCGCGATTGCAGTGCGTGCGATCCATAGCGCGCTGATTGGCGGCAGTTCGAACAGCCCGAGCCAGTAGTACAACAGCAGTTTGCCGTTGGCGAAGCGGCCGGGGTGCTCGTCAAAGCTCCACACCACGCGCGCCCGCTGGACATGTGCGCCCTCGTCGATGAATGGCTCTTGCAGGGTGAGGTTGTGCAGCCGGATCGCCGCCATGAGCAGCAGAAGCGCCACAGCAAGCGCGAGGTGTCTGGCGGGCGTGCGAGGACGTGTCACCGGTCAGGCTCCCTCAGCGACGGGGGAAACACAACGCGGGAGCTATTCGTAGCTCCCGCGTGTTGAGGCGACGGTGGGAATCGAACCCACGATGAGGGTTTTGCAGACCCTTGCCTTACCACTTGGCGACGTCGCCATAACGAACCTCATCGCGGCTCAGTATACACGAAAGGTGCCCGGCTGGCAAGGCAAAAAATAGCTATTTAGCTGAAAAAACAAAGACCGGGAAGCTTTTACACTTCCCGGCCAGAAAACGACGCCTTATACGGGCGGATGTTAGCTGAGATAGTCGCGCAGGTTGTGCGCCAGACGCGGATGACGCAGGCGCCGCAGCGCCTCTTTCTCAAGCTGGCGAATGCGCTCGCGGCTGAGGCCGAACTTGTTGGCGATTTCCTCGAGCGTGTGCGGCTCGCCGCCGCCCAGGCCAAAGCGCAGGCGCAGAATGTGGCTCTGGCGCGGGGTCAGCTCGCTCAGCACTTCCTCGATCGTCTCCTGGAGCAGGTGCTGCGTCGCCGCCTCGACCGGGCTGGGTGAGTCCTGGTCTTCAATGAAATCCCCGAACTCGCTGTCGCCGTCGTCGCCAACTGGGCGCTCCAGCGCAATCGCGTGCTGGCTGGCGTCCATCATGCCGCGAATGCTTTCCGGCGGCAGTTCCATCTCTTTGGCGATTTCTTCGGGGGTGGGGCGGTGGCCGAGCGTCTGCTCGAGGACTTGCGCGGTGCGGTACATCTGGCGGATGCGCTCCGTCATGTGGAGCGGGATGCGGATCGTGCGCGTCTTCTGCGCCAGCGCGCGGGTGATCGCCTGCCGGATCCACCAGGTCGCGTAGGTGCTGAAGCGGTTACCGCGCTTATAGTCGTACTTGTCGACCGCGCGCATCAGCCCGACGTTGCCTTCCTGGATCAGGTCCGGAAAAGGCAGCCCCTGGCCCATGTAACGCTTCGCAATGCTGACCACGAGCCGCGTGTTGGCCCGCCCAAGATGCTCGCGCGCCAACTGCCCGTCCGCGATGATCTCCTTGAGGCGCTCCGCTTCCTCGCTGTCGGGATCGACTTCCTGCAGCTTGGCCATGGCTTCACGGCCCGCTTCGATGCGCTTCGCAAGCTCGATTTCTTCTTCCGCTGTGAGAAGCGGCTCTTGCGCCATCTGGCGGAAGTACAGCCCGACAGGGTCGTCGGCGGAGACGGCGTTGATGTCCCCAACGCCAGGGTCTTGCGCTTCTTCTTCGGCTTCTAGCTCGTTGTCGTGCGACAGAAGATCGTCATCGTCGTCGACTGACTTCTTCTGTCGTAACTCGATCCCCAGCTCGTCCAGCTCATCCAACACCGCTTCGATTGCGTTTACGTCGTCACTGTCTTCGTCTAGCAACTCCAACACATCTTCGAACGTCACATACCCCCGCTGGTCTGCACGGTTCA
>CBINGT010000361.1:0-4223 GCA_966250245.1 uncultured Anaerolineae bacterium | reverse complement strand
GGCAGCCGCTCGCTGGTCCGCTCTAACCACTGCAATACGCTCGTGGTGCGTTGGGTGCTGCGCGAGCACGGGATCGCCCTGTGTGGCCCGGAAGCAAGCACGCTGATCGACCCGTTCACGGTCGATGCGCTGTGCCAGGAGATCGCGGCGGATATGCGGGACTGGAGCGCCCGGATCATGGCCGAGCCGGAACACTTCAATAACCACTTCTACCAGACGTTCATCGTGCTCAGCTATTGCCGGATGCTGCACAGCCTGGAAACCGGGAGAATCCTCTCCAAGCGCACAGGCGCGGAATGGGCGAAAGCGCGCCTCGACCCACGCTGGCACGGGCTGATCGACCGCACCTGGGCGGGCCGCGTGGACTCAGCCGCGTCCGTCCGCCGCCCCGCCGACCCGGCCGACTTCCAGGCGACGCTCGACTTCATCCGCTACGCGATCGAGCAGATCCCGCGCTTCATGCCTCACGCCGGAGAGCGCCCGCCTCAAGCGTGAATTTCGGGTTGCAATTTCCGTCCAAGTTATTATCCTAGAATGGGCGGCGGGGCCCCAGGGGCGTTCCGCCGCTTTATGTCGTGATGAAAGCCGCTCCCGCCGCGTTGCCGACCACCGTTTCCGTCCGCTGTACGTCGGGCCGAGCACACGGCCGTTCGGATTGTGAAGCGCCCCCGTAATTCAGTTGGAGCTTATCGCTCATGTCCATTCTGCTACGGATACTTCGCTACATGCGGCCCTACTGGCGGCGCGCAGTACTGACGTATCTTGCCATGATCCTGGTGACGCTGCTGTCGCTGATCAGCCCTGGGCTGATCGGCAACGCAGTGGATGCCGCGCTTGGCGCGGAAAACACCTCACCCCTCTTCTCGGCGTCGTGGGATCGCGAGCAGGTTCTGGTCGCCACCGCCGTCCTGATCGTCGCGCTGGCGGTAGTGCGTGGCTTCGGCAGCTTCTTGCAGCGCTATGGGATGCAGTGGCTTGGCCGCCAGATCGCCTATGACATCCGCATGGACCTGTTCTCGCACCTGCAGCGGCTGCCGTTCTCGTTCTACGACCGGACGCGCGTCGGCCAGTTGATGAGCCGGGGGATCGGGGACATCGACGAGATCCGGTTCTTCGCGGGCGTCGTAATCGGGGACATCATCAATCTGGTGGTGCTGCTGACCGGCGTCTACGGCATCATGTTCAGCATCAGCACGCGCCTGACCCTGCTATTCCTGATCCCGCTGCCGCTGCTGTTCGTCATCGCGTACCTGTTTGGCGTGCGGCTGGAACCGTATTTCGGGAAGATCCGCTCGGCGCGCGCCGAGATGTACGCCCGCATTCAAGAAAACCTGTCGCAGATGATGGTCGTCAAGGCTTTCACGCGCGAGCCGTTCGCCCGCCAGCAGTTTCAGGAAGATAACACGAAGGTCCTCACTGCATGGATGCGCGTCGCCCGGCTATATTCGCTCTCTCTGCCGACGATCTGGTTTGTCGTCAGCTTCCTGACCTTTCTGATGCTGTTCTTCGGCGGCCGCTGGGTGATCGACGACCGGATCACGCTTGGCACGCTGGTGGCGTTTAACTCGTATGTCGGGCTGCTCAGCCTGCCGACGCACCGCCTTGCCTTCATGATCGACGTGACGGCGCGCGCCCTGGCGAACGGGCGCCGCGTCTTCGGCATTATCGACACGCCGCCCGAAGTCAAGACCCGCGTCGGCGCGGTGCATCCCGGCGAGATCAAGGGGCACATTCGCTTCGACAACGTGTCGTTCGTCTACGGCGCGCGCGAGGACGAGCCGGAAGTCGAAGTGCTGCACGACGTCAGCTTTGAGGCACCGCCCAACACCGTCACGGCGATCGTCGGCACCACCGGCAGCGGCAAGACCACGCTGATCGATCTGATCCCGCGCTTCTATGACGTTACCGAGGGCGCGATCACCATCGACGGGATCGACGTGCGCGATATGCCGCTCAAGCTGCTGCGCGCGCAGGTCGGCTTCGTCATGCAGAATACATTCCTGTTCAACGCGACAATTCAAGAGAACATCGCGTTCGGGCGGCCAAACGCCTCGTTTGAGGAAGTGGTCGCCGCGGCAAAAGCGGCGCGCGCCCACGACTTTATTATGGAGTTTCCCGAAGGGTACAACACCCTCGTCGGCGAACGCGGCGTGACGCTTTCCGGCGGGCAGCGGCAGCGTATCGCCATCGCCCGCGCCCTGATCGTCAATCCGCGCATTCTGATTCTGGACGACGCAACCGCCAGCGTAGACAGCCGCACCGAGATCGAGATCCGTAGCGCGCTGCAAGATCTGATGAAGGGCCGTACGACCCTGATCGTCGCCCAGCGGCTCAGCACCGTCATGCACGCCGACCAGATCCTGCTGCTCCATCGCGGGCGCGTCGTGGAGCGCGGCACGCACGACGAGCTGCTGGCGCTCGGCGGGCGTTACGCGCAGCTTTGGCGCCTGCAAACCGATCAGGCGCTTGAGGTAGACATGGTGGACATCACCGCCATGCTCGACGGGCAGTTCGAGGCGATCGAGGCCGCCGAGCGCGATCGCGAAGCCGCCCGCCGTCTGATCGCGAAAGGAGAGGGCCAATCGTGAGACCTGTGAGCAACTCCCGGCCCAAGCTTGAGCGCCCGGTTACCGAAACCCTGGGGCGCATCCTCGGCTATCTCAAGCCGTATCGCACGCGCGCGGCGCTGACCGTCGTCCTGATGTTGATCACCTCGGCGGCGGTGCTGCTCGCCCCCGCGCTGGTCCGCGCCGCGATCAACGAGGGGATCGCGAAAGGCGACGAGGGCGCGCTGATCCGCTACAGCCTGATGTTCCTCGGCGTGATCGTCAGCGAGACGGTCGGTCTGCGGATGCAGATGTTCAACATTATCTGGATCTGCCAGCACACGATCATGGACGTCCGCCGCGACATATTTTATAAGTACCTCGACCTCAACATGGCGTACTTCGACTACAACCGGGTCGGGGACATGATGTCGCGCATCACCGAAGACAGCAACGCGATCGAGCGCTTCATCACCTGGGGCGTGATCAACATGATCAGCAACATTTTCACGTTGCTGGGAATCATCGTGCTGATGCTGGTCTACGACTGGTCGCTGGCGCTGCTGACGTTCACCGTCCTGCCGCTGATGGCCGGGCTAACGATGTGGTGGCGACGGCTCTCCGCGCAGCGGTGGCGCGAGGCGCGCGAGGCGGTCGGCGTGGTGTCGGCCACGCTGCAAGAGAACCTGTCCGGCATGCGGATCGTGCAGGCGTACGTGCGCGAATATGTCGAGCGCTCGCGGTTTAGCGCGGTCGCCGCCGAGGAAGTGCGCGCCAGTCTGCGGGCAGACAAGCTCGCTTCGCTGTTCATGCCCGGCATCGACGTGATCTCGCAGTTGGGCGTGGCAATCGTCATCGGCGTCGGCGGCGTGCGCGTCCTCAACGGCGATCTGACCGCCGGGACGCTGGTCGCGTTTCTGCTGTACGTCAACCTGTTCTTCGACCCGATCCGGGACCTCGCTATGCGCCTCGACCAGTTCCAGGAAGCGGCGGCTGCCAGCGAGCGCATCCTGGCCGTGCTCGAAGCCGAGTCCGACATTCAGGACAGCCCCGGCGCGAAACCGCTGGAGAAAATGGACGGCGCGGTCGAGTTCCGTAACGTCAATTTTGCCTACGTCAAGCCAGAGCGCGAGCTCATTCGCGCGGTGGATCGCGCCGAAGACGGAAAGGGACCTGCTCCCGCCCCAGTGCCAGTGAGCGACGAGCCGGTCCAGGTGTTGAAGGACATCACCCTCAGCGTGCATCCGGGCGAAACGGTCGCGCTGGTGGGGCACACGGGCGCGGGCAAGAGCACGCTCGTCCGGTTGCTAGGCCGCTTCTACGAGGCGCAATCCGGCGAGATTCTGTTTGACGGCCACCCGATCCACTCGATCACGATCGAGTCTCTGCGCGGCCATATGGCGTGGGTTCCGCAAGACACAGGTCTGTTCGCGACCACCATCCGCGAAAACCTGCGCTATGGGCGGCTCGACGCAACGGACGAGGAAATCATCGCCGCCGCGCAAGAAACCGGCGCGCACGACTTCATCAGCCGCCTGCCGAAAGGGTACGATACCGAGGTGGAAGAAGGCGGCTCGCGCCTGAGCGCCGGGCAGCGCCAGTTGATCTCGTTCACGCGGGCGCTGCTGGCCGACCCGAGCATTATCATCCTGGACGAGGCGACGAGCAGCGTGGACA
>CBINGT010000360.1:0-4226 GCA_966250245.1 uncultured Anaerolineae bacterium | reverse complement strand
TCTCACGATTGACGCGCTGCGAATCGACAGCGACTGAGCCAAAGTAACGTGTGAGGGCAGGCGGCCCAGGTTCGACCGCCGGCAAGGGTGTTCTCTCTGCCGTATCAGCGGTCTCAGGATCGCGTTCAACTTTCGCTGACAACGCGCTCCTCGCTACTTCCGCACGTGCCCTGTCTTCATCGAGTTGGCGCAGTGCCGCATCTGGATGCACCAGGACGCTGGCATCATCGAGATAGACGCTGCTCGGGCTGCCAAACGCCAGATTGACGTATCGCCCCTCCGGGGTGACGCTTGTGGCATAGCCAAAGGGCGCATTGGCGCGGGTGATTCCGTCCCGCACTGCCTGGAGCAGCACGCTCTCGTCGAGCAACCGGGGCAGGTAGCAGTAGCGGGCGAAGTACTCCCACAGTTGCTTGAGGCTGACGCATTTCTGGTCGCCCCACAGATTGAAGCGATCCAGCTCCATGCGCAGATTCTCGGGCGCCCACGCGGGAATCAGCGCCTCAAGCTGGTGCAGCTTGCGCGCCGCACGCTCGTAGAATGACTCCTGACCGCTGATGCGAGTCGCCTGCCACTCGATCTGTCCGATGGCTTCCGGCTGATAGGGCACAAGCAGCCAGGTGTACGCTTCTTGCAGGCGCGATTCGACGGTTGTCTTGGTGCGTGCAAGCTGCGCCTGAACCTGCTTGCGCTGCTGCGCGTCGAGGTTCAGTTGCTCCTCATCGTTCTGTATCGACTGCCACGCCAGATGCTCGCGGATGGCTTCTTGCAGCGCTTCCATATCCGTCTGATCGGGCGCGATGAAGACCAGCATATTGCGGTAGAGGCGCGGTGAGTTCCCGCGTTCCTCGAGCACTTTCTTGGCAAAGTTGAGCGCCTCGGAACTGCCGTTGCCGCGCTTGTGCGTGTGCTCTGGATGGAGCACCACTACACGCGCCTGCGGCTCGTCGATGATGTCGGACGTCTGCAGCGGGGCAACGTGTACGGCGCTCAGTTCCTTAATACGCCGCACCGCGCGTAGCCGGGTGACGATCTCCTGATTCACCACGTCCGCTGAGTAGGTCTGTGCGCGGTCGCGGGCCAGGCGGTTGACCGTCGGACGCGTGTCGTACCAGTAGCGGCTGCCGTCGGTGTAGAGGTAAGTGAGCTGGTTGCTCATGCGCTTGAGCGCATCTCCAAACACGGCAATCGGCTCGCCGGGCTGGACCGTCGCCAGCCGGATGCGCACCTCTTCCACGCCGCGCACGCCCTGTTCGGCGACCGACGGCGCGCTGCCGATGAAGATGCTCCGCGCCACGCGGCGACTCGCCATGTGCTTGCCCAGCACCGGCACATTATTGTCGATCTGGAAGGGGCGCGACTCTTCGCCGTCGACATCGGCGTCCGTGACGCCTGCCCACGTCTCCGGCAGATAGCGGAGTAGCTCGTTGCGAACGGCGGCCGCGTCCAGCGGGATTGAGCCGGGCATGATGAGTAGCGATTGGTCTCCCCGCACCCATAGTTCGTGGATGACGGCGGCCATCAGGCGCAGCACGCCGCGCGTGCGCTGGAAGCGGTCGAGCGTGGACCAGTCCTGATACAGCCGGTCGAACAGCTCCGGGTGAATTGGATACGCGGCGCGCATCCGGTCCAGGTACTCGCGCTCGGAGACGTTGGACGGGAACTCGGTGCGGTTGTCGCGGTACAGGCTGGCGAACTCGTCGAGCACGGCATCACGTGCGGCGTAGTCGATTTTCTCGGCGAACAACCGTCGGCGCACGATCTCGAAGCTTTCAATCGCGGTGATGGGCCGCCAGATGGCTTCCATACGCCCGACGATGTGCGAGAGCACTTCCAGCGTGGCCTCGCCGCCTTCGCCGCCGATCTCGATGCGCGACTGCGGGATGGAGATGACCATCAGCGAGTCGGACGAGCGGCGCACCGCCTCGGTGAGCGACTGCGTGAAGCTCATCACCGTGTCGAAGCTGCCAGCGGGCAGATTGTCCGTGTGGTACAGGTTGCGCGCATAGGCGACCAGCTCGTCGATGATGATCAGGCATGGACCGAAGCGCTCGAGCAGCTCGACCAGCGTGTCCGAGCCGGGATTAACGCCCGCCAGATCGGCGTTGGCGACCATCTGATACCCTTCCACACCGCCAAGCTGATAGGCCAGTTCGCCCCACAGCGTGCGGGTGGTGCAGTCGTGATAGACGCGCGGATCGGCGGGGTTGAGCGCCTGACCGACCAGCACGGCGCGGTTGGCTTCGGGCGGGTCGATGTCGCCGACGACCTCCGCGATGCGCTCGCCGCCGACGATGTCCGACAGCTTCTTGATCTCACCGCCGACCAGGTGATACAGCGCGAGCATGCTGTGCGTCTTGCCACCGCCGAACGCTGTCTGCAACTGGACGACCGGGTCGCCGCCCTGGCCGGTCATGCGGCGGATGCCGTTGGTCAGCAGGGTCAGCAGCCCCTCGGTGAGATACGTGCGCCGGAAGAACTCGCGCGGGTCCTGATACTCCGACGAGGCGCGTCCGGCGAGTACCTGTGACAGGTCGGCGGTGAATTCTGCCTGCATGTAGCGCCCGCTCGCCACGTCGGGGTGGGGCTCAACGACAAGCCGCCATGGTTTGAGACCGGGCTTGGTCGCGGGGCGCGGCACGCCTTCTTTGAGCGGACCGGTGTCCTTCTTCGCCTTCTTGCTTTCCGCCTCGAAGCGCAGGCGCAGCAGTTCCTGGCCGATTTCCTGCGCTTCCGCCATCTGATCGCCCGCGCTGATCGCGCCCAGCAGGCGAGACGCCGTGTCTGCCACGCGATAGGCGTCATCATTGGTGAACGCGCGCTGGTGCGCCCAGGCGTTGCGCGCTTCCATTAGCTCGCTGACGTAGGAACGTTCCGCGTAGCCGAGCTTCTGGCGGAAGACGTCGTTCCACCCGGCCCACATCAGCTTGAGCCAGCCGTGCGCGTCGATATGGTTCAGCAGGGACTGTTCGACATTATCCGGGCTGATGTCCAGATCGCCTGGCAGTTCATACGCGGCGGTACGGAGCGTGTCGTCGATGGCGCGCACGTAGCCGCTGCCCTTATAGACCATCTTGTACTCGCGCAGCACAAACGGCCCCAGCCCCTCTTTGAGCAGGTCCATTATTCGCGCGACACGATCTCGGTTGGTGGTTGCCATGTTTTTCGTCTCTCACTCTAACTTAAACTATCGACTCTCTGGCCGGATGCCCCTCACCCTAAATCCCTCTCCTTGCAGCGGGAGAGGGGCTTGGGTCGCTCTCGCCGCTATTTCCCCTCTCCCCGCGACGCAGTCGCAGAGGGAGAGGGGCCAGGGGGGAGGGGCAACTTAAAACAGCCCCAACTGCTCGGATGGCGGATTCTGCTTCAGGACGGTCGCCTGCTGCTGGACGCCCGGCCACGACAGCACCACCGCGTTGTATTCCAGCGCATACTCCGCCCAGCCCTTGCGGTCGCAAATCTGATACAGACGGTAGGCGAGGTTCTTCGCCTCTGCGGCCAAATCGCTATCCATTTGCGCCAACAGCGACGCCGCGCCCTGCTCGCCGTGCGTGTTGAGCCGCTCGATCAGGTGGTGCACCGCTTCCCACACGGTGACGCGTTTATCCTCTTGCGGCGTCCAGCCCGGCTCGAGTTCGTCCCACGACTTCAGGCGGACCTTGCCCGCGCCTGCCTCGACCACGCCCGCGTTGACCAGCCCGTCGACGCTGGTGTTCTTGGCGCGCGCCAGCACGTCCGCCACGCCGAACTCGCCCGCCTTGAAGCCGTACTGCTCGAACCAGCTCACCGCGAAGCGCGTGTCCGCGTCCACGTCGCCCTCGGTCTCGGCGAGGAAGGCGTCCAGCTCCTGGTTGATGAGCTGGAGCGCGGTGCGAACCGTCAGCGGGGAGCCGTCGGCTTCGAGCACCTGGCGATAGCGGCTGTAGACCGCCATGCCCGGCCCGATGGACGCCTGCGCGAGGTCCACCGGGGCGATGCTGCCGGACTGCATCTCGCGGAGCGCTTCGGGTAGCTCGCGGCGCAGAGCGTTGACGAACTCGCGGCGCGAAATGGTGGGCGCATCGTCTGGGCGTGGGCGGCACACCAGCACAATGGATGAGGCGAGAGCATTGGTGCCGTGCGAAATGATGCGGTGGGGCTGTTCACTGCGGATTGGCCATGTGCCGCGTATGACAAATCCCTGCTGGATCAGAGCTTGCAGCATAGTCTCCCAACCTGTACTGGAA
>CBINGT010000359.1:0-4228 GCA_966250245.1 uncultured Anaerolineae bacterium | reverse complement strand
GGCTCGCAGCCGGAGGCGATCAACCGCGCGAGCAAGGTGGAGATTCGCGGCCTCAAGCGGGACGCCGGGCACTATCGCGGCGAGGTCATCCCACGGCTCGGCGGGCGGGTCATTCACACGCGCGACGATCTGCTGCGGCGCAGTTTGCAGCGGCTTGAGCCGGACTTCGACTTCCAGGCGCCGAAGATCCCGTCGCCGGTGCCGGAAATTCCGGATTTGCCGAATCCGATTCTGCATGTCAACGAGCTACTTGAGCGGCAGGTGGCCGGATACCTCTCCACCATTCACGGCGATCTGCACGCGGGGAATGTGCTGGTCGGGCCGTACGGCGACGCGTGGCTGATCGATTTTGCATGGTCCCGCGAAGGGCACACGCTGTTCGACTGGGCGATGCTTGAGATCAGCCTGCTGGTCGAGATCGTGTCGGGCCGGGCGCAACCGGGGTGGGCGGGCGCGTGGGAGATTATTCGCCTGCTGCACGCGCTGAACCGGGGCAAGCGGCTCCGCGCGCCGGAGAGCAGCCAGGAAGCAATCGAGGCGCTGACGATGATCGAAGCGGTGCGCGAGGTGGCGCGCGAGTGCCTCGCCGTGCCGGGTCAGTGGCGCGAATATTTTGTCGCGCTGACGTTTCTCGGTCTGCGGCTGATGGACTGGATGTCCGAAACGCTCGACGGGCGGCGGCTGGCGTTTCTGGTGGCTGCGCTGTCGCTGTCTGAGACGACCGATCCCGCTCAGAAGGGCAGCAGCGACTCGACGTGGAGCGAAATGACCGCTGCTGACATCGACCGGACCGAGCTTCGGATCGACGACGTGGAAGAACCGTAAGCGGAAAGCAGCGATACAACAGCATCAAGCAGCAAAAAAGCAGCGGGAAGCGCTCAGTATCTCCCCACTGCTTTTTTGCTGTAGTTCGCTATTTTTAGCTGGTTATGCTACTGATTACCGCCGCGCCCAAGCGGGCAGGTCCCGGCGGTACTGGCCGCTGCTGTAGACGTAGACCCACGCGTTCTGGTGTGGCTCGTCCTTGGTGAAGTCGTAAATCCACCACGCATCCATGATCGACAGGTTGACGCAGCCGTGACTCTGGCGATAGCCAAAGCGGTCGTGCCAGTAGGTACCGTGCAGGCCGATCTCGTCGTCGAAATACATGACGTACGGGACTTCTTCAATGTAGTAGAAGTCTGGCTGGCCGACTGCGCCGCTCATCCGCGCCGCCTCATACCGCTCGTAGACTCTGAACAGCCCTTCATTGGTGGACCACTGCGGCAGGCCGGACGAGATCAGCGTGGCGAAGACCATCCGGTCGCCCTCGTACGCGACCAGCGTCTGCTCGTAGAGGTCAATCGCAAACCAGCGGTCGTTGGGGCCGATCTCCGCCGGGCGGGCAATGGGGTGAACCTTGGCGACGCGAATCTGCTGCACCCACTGGTTCGGCCCAACGAGATACCACTCCCAGCCGTCGACGTATTCCACGCCATAGATGTTCATCAGCGTGTACCGCTCGATCATCTCTTGCGATTTGTCTTGCGGGCCGCCGGGGTAGCGGCTGGGGTACGCCTCGGCCAGCATCCACGCGAACGGGCGCTTCGGATGAGACTGAAGCTCGACGCCAGAGAAGTGCGAGACATCGGCCAGGGTGATCTGCTCGGACGGGACCCAGACGCCCCAGTTAATCTGCGTGAATCCGTCTTCCTGGTTGATGATCGTCACGAAGTTGTAGCCAGCCGCCATCTGCCCGATCGGGTTGCCGTGCGGCGCGTCGTACATGGTGACGTCGCCAAGCATGCGCCGGTAAGCGCGCGTCCAGACCACTTCCTCGTTGTACGGAACCTGGATCACGTCTGGATATGGCTCGGCGCGCATGATGGCCTCGGCGGCGCGCAACTCCAGTGCGGTCATGCCGGTATCGGGCAGGCAGTCGGCGGGCAGTTCGGGAGTTTCGCCCTCGGGCGTATTGGCGGTAATTTCGGCGATCCGCTCGGCGCACCGCTCGTCGCGGCGATCGCCGGGGAAAGCGGCGGCCGGGGCGACGGCAGCTAACTCAATCGCGACGACACTCAGCAGAACGGCTAGCAATAAAAGCTGTTTCGGAACACGCATAACCTCTTGCCTCGCAGTGATGAAGTGAGCACGATGCTGTGTACGGGTTAAAGAATATCAATCTCAATCACGCGGGTCAACCGACGCAACCCTTACGCTGTGGGTGTTCGGCGTGCGCGCGCCGTGAATTCACAGAGTTTTAATGGGGCGATCGCGCCGCGTATGGTACAGTACAGCGGGTTGAGTGGGCGAAGCAAATTGGGTTGGGTATCGCTGATGGTGAACACAAACGGCCGCCGCGCAGTCTTGCGGGCGACAGATCTGACCAAAGACTTGCCTCTCGGACCCGTCGTGGTCCATGCCGTGCGCGGAGTTAACCTGACCATCTACGAGAACGAGATGGTTTCGATTGTGGGGCCGTCCGGCAGCGGGAAGAGCACGCTGCTCGGGCTGATCGGCGGGCTGGACACGCCGACGACCGGCCGGATCGAGATCGACGGCGTGGACATTACGAATATGAGCGAGGGGCGGCTAAGCGAGGTCCGCAACGAGAAGATCGGGTTTGTGTTCCAGTTCTTCAATCTCATCCCCACGCTGACCGCGCTGGAAAACGTCGCCCTACCAATCGAGTTCGCGAACAACCCCAAGTTCGACCCTGAAAAGCGCGCGAAGGAACTCCTCGACTTGCTCGGGTTGAGCGACCGGCTCAACCACCGCCCAATGGAGCTTTCTGGCGGGCAACAGCAACGCGTCGCGATTGCTCGCGCGCTGGCGAACAACCCCCCTTTGCTGCTGGCGGACGAGCCGACCGGCAACCTGGACAGCGAAGCGTCCGAGATGGTGCTTCAGGCATTGCGCGACGTGTGGCGCGAAATGGGCACGACGGTTGTGCTGGTGACGCATGACCGCGAGCTGGCCGCGCGGACCGGCCGCGTGATGGAACTGGTGGACGGGCGCATCGTGCGAGAGTACGTCCCGGCATGAGACTGCTGCGTTTCTTCATTCTGCACTCCCTGCGCGACATGGGGCGCAACCGCGCGCGGACGGCGTTTGCGCTGGTGTGCGTGGCGACGGGCGTCGCGGCGGTGGTCGCGCTGCGATCGCTGGCGTTTATGGTCGCGGACGAGCTGACCAGCAACCTCGCGGAGATGAATCGCGGCGACATCAAGCTGACTGCCTCGCGCCGGGCCGACGAGCTAACCGAGCGCAGCGCCCAGGGTTGGGCGGTCTTCTCGGATGAAGCGGTGGCGGCCATGCGCTCGTGGGCGCGCCGCGAGGGGCTGGAAATCACCCTGGCGCGCACCAGCTCAGTTTCGTCGGTGCGCCGGTTCGAGCAGGGCGTGCCGACTGCCACCGCGCCGGTGCTGGCGTTGTTCGTCGAGCCGGAGCATTACCCGTTCTATGGCACGATTACGCTTGAGGACGGGCGCTCTCTGGCGGACGCGTTGCTTCCGGCGGTCGAGGGCGAGGCGCTGGCTGCTCGCATTGCGCCGCAACTCAGCGCGGTTGCCGCGCTCAGCGCGCAGCCGGGTGTGGGCGCGCCGGGTCTGGCCTGGGCGACGTATCCGACCTATCGAATCGCGCACGCGCGCCCGGTGGTGGTTTCGAGCAACTTCCGGCGCGGCGGCGGGCTGACGCTGTCTGAAGGTGACGTGCTGCGGATCGGTGCGTCTAATGTGCTGTACGTGGTCGAGGGGATCGCGCCGTCCGACTCGGAGACGGTGCTTTCCATGCCGCAGACGGTGCTGATCGACTTTATCTACCTGCCGTTTCACGACCTTCCGGTGCTGGGGGACGTACCGCTGCCCGATCAGGTGTATGTGAAGGCGCCGCTGGGGAAGGACGTCGCCGCGCTGGATGAGAGCCTGATCGCGACGCTTGAGGGCCGAATAAACACGCGCGAGGACCTGAGCGAGCGTCTGGAGCGTGTGACCGTCGCGCAGCTCGAAGAACAGAACGCGGAAACCGCCGAGGTGATCGACGACCTGATCCTTGTGATGGGGCTGTCGTCGCTGCTGATCGGCGGGATCGGGATCATCAACACGATGCTGGTGGTCGTCAGTCGCCGCACGCTGGAGATCGCGGTGCTGAAGACGCTCGGCCTGAAGGCGTATCGCGTCACGACGCTGTTCCTGATCGAAGCGGCGCTGATGGGGTTGCTGGGCAGCCTGCTTGGCGTAGTGGTCGG
>CBINGT010000358.1:0-4238 GCA_966250245.1 uncultured Anaerolineae bacterium | reverse complement strand
AGACGGTCAGCCCGCCCGCCTCAACGATCACCGGCTCGTCGCCCGTGCCGCGCAAGGCCAGCGCGGGACGCTGCGTCTGCACCGTGCCCATTAGCATGTCGGGCGGGCGCAGCCTGGCAAACCGCGATCGCTTTTCGGCCGGTTGACCGATCTTTGCGCCATTGCGCAACCCATTCTCGAGAAAGATCGCCAGATCCGATAGCTCCGCCTGGCAGCGCAGGCACCCGCTGATGTGCTCGCGGATGGCCTGCGCTTCCTGTTTGTTGAGCAAGTTGAGATGAAATTCGCCCAGCGCAAGCGGCGGCGGGCAGTCCCACCGGCTCAACCGCCGGGCAAGCATGCTTTCGAGGTGCCGAGCAGCCGCGACGCGCGCGGCGCAGTAAGGGCAGTCCGCCACATGCCGGATGACGTCGTCGCCGGCTGTCCCATCCACGGCAGCGCTGATTTGGTCATCCGATAGGGGTGGTGGCAGTTGACAGGTCATAGCGGGCATCGGTCCGTGTGTGCATAGCTGTTTGAATTGATGAATCCACAGCGGTGAAGAATATCACAGCGGTTAAGAGGGGTCCGCTGCGGGGATTCCTGCATAGTCGCGCAAAACGGGGTCTTTTCGCAGGTGGCGGCGAATTCGCTGCAGCGCAACCGACACCTCGCGCGGTGTGCGCCAGCGGTCGGGATGGCCGCGAGCGATCTGCGCTGGTTTGAGCGCCTGGACGAATACGCAGCGCGCCAGCAGCCGATCGCCATCGTCAGGCAGCAGATCGCAGATGTGATCCCACAGCTCGGCCGCCTGCAGGTCGTCCGCGACCCCGGCGCCGTTGACGGATGCGATCTGCGGGTCGAGGTCCGCAAGCTGAAGCGCCCGCTCTTTCCGCAGAAACTGCGCGATCGCAGAGTGGACGCACATTTTCAGATAGGTCAGCACCTGGGGAAGCGTCTCGAACCGGGTGAACTTCTCGCCACGCAACGCGAAATAGAAGCTGGTCAGCGCCTGGTTGGCGAAGTACTCGGCGCTTTCGCCCGTCTCCTGGAAGCGTGCGTGCTGGTAGACCCAGCGCAGCACTTGCGGTTCGTAAATCTGGTAGACGCGTGTGAAAGCGTCGTTGCGCCCCTCAGCCAGAGCACGGCGCAGCAACTCGAAGCAATGCTGGGTATCCCGAACCTGCTCGCGGTGAAAGCGGGTGGTGTCTTCTGCGCAGCGCCGCGACAGATCCTCGAGCGAGAGACTGGACAGACTCATGAAGGCACTCTTGCTTCAATCCCATGCTCTCAGGCGTTTTTATGTTAGCAATTATTAGATGAATTTACAATAGCCCGGAAGTTCGAGCGCCTGACCACCCACAAAAAGCCCGCTGAGCGCGGGCAAACTGAAATGAGTTTTTAGCAGGTTTTTGCGGGTTTGTTACGCCTGATCGAGCGCGATCATCACCTTGATCACGCCGTCCTGGTATGCCGCATTCAGGGCGTGCGCCTCGTTCGCCTGCTCCAGCGGGAAGCGGTGCGTCACCAACCGGTCGAGCGTCACCGCGCCACTTTCCGCCAGCCGGATCGCGCGTGGATAGGTGTGCTTCATGCGGCGGCTCATGATCAGCGAAAGCCCCTTGCGGCGCGCGGTGGAGTGCTTGAAATACGCCGAATCGTCGCCTGGGATGCCGACCAGCACCACCCGCGCGCCAAGATCGGCCATCTCGACTGCCTGCCGCACCGCGTCGCCCGCCCACGCCGCCTCGATCACGCGCGGCACGCCGCATCGGTCAGTCAGCGCGTGCACGGCGTCGATCGGATCTCCGGCGGTCATGTCGATCACCTCATCTGCGCCCCACTCGCGCGCCGCATCCAGCCGCCAACCGAACTGGTCCACCGCGTAGATTGGCCCCGCGCCCGCCAGTTTCGCCAGCCGCATGATCATCAGCCCGATCGGCCCACACCCCAGCACGACGACCGGCTCCGCCACGCGCAGCTTCGCCAGATCGATCGCGTGCAGCGCCACGCCGAGCGGCTCCAGCAACGCGCCCTCGTCCATCGACAGCAAGTCCGGCATGGGGAAACAGTTGCGCGCCGGGACGATCATCCGCTCTTGCAGCGCGCCGTCTTGCGGCCACAGCCCCATGAATCCGAGGTGGCGGCAGAGGTTCGGGTGGCCGTGCTCGCAGCGATCGCAGTGATGGCACGGCAGCCCTGGTTCAACTGCCACACGCTGCCCAACCACCAGCGGCGCACCGCGCCCGTCGATCGCATCCGGTCCCACCGCAACGACCGTCCCGGCGAACTCGTGCCCCAGCACCAGCGGATCGCGCACGACCGTATCGCCGATGCGTCCATCCTCGTAGGTGTGCAGGTCGGACCCGCACACGCCGACCGATCCCACGCGGATCAGCACCTCGCCCGCCTGGGGAGCGCCCGGCTCTGGCACGTCGTCGATCCGCATGTCGCGCGGCCCGTACAATCTCGCGGCTTTCATATCCCTCTGCCCTTCGCTGCGTCACCATGCACTCTTGTCGCTCATTGTATCCTGCCCGCCCGAAACCCAAAAGCAGGCTACAATAAGAGCAATGGGCGATTAGCCGCTAGCGAGCGATAAAGCCGCAGCTACCCGCTGCTTTTGGCTAACTGCTAACCGCTAACAGCTAATCGCTACCACTGACAGTTTTCTTGCGCGGGTTAGTCTTTACAGGAGCAGCCACCTTATGGGTAATTACGATCCGAAGCCTGAGCACCGCTTCACGTTTGGCCTGTGGACGGTCGGCAATCGCGGGCGCGACCCATTCGGCAGCGAGGTGCGCGACACCCTCAGCCCGGTCGAGATCGTCCACCTGCTGGCGGAAGCCGGCGCGTACGGCGTCAACTTCCACGACAACGACCTCGTCCCGATTGACGCCACGCCCGCAGAGCGCGATCGCATCGTCGCGGACTTCAAGCAGGCGCTGGAGCAGACCGGGCTGGTCGTTCCGATGGCGACCACCAACCTTTTCTTCGACCCGGCCTTCAAAGACGGCGCGTTCACGTCCAACGATCCGAAAGTGCGCGCCTATGCCCTGCACAAGACGCTCCGTGCAATTGACCTCGGCGTGGAGGTGGGCGCAAAGATTTATGTCTTCTGGGGCGGCCGCGAGGGGACCGAAACGGACTCCAGCAAGAACCCGGCCGACGCCCTCAAGTGGTTCCGCGAGGCGCTCAACTTCCTGTGCGAGTACGTCCGCGACCAGGGCTACGACCTGAAATTCGCGCTCGAAGCCAAGCCGAATGAGCCGCGTAGCAACATCTACCTGCCCACGACCGGCGCGATGCTCGGGTTCATCGAAACGCTCGACTATCCAGAAATGGTTGGCGTCAATCCCGAAGTCGCGCACGAGCACATGGCCGGGCTGAACTTCACGCACGCCGTCGCCCAGGCGTGGGACGCAGGCAAACTATTCCACATTGACCTGAACGACCAGCTTTTCGGCCGCTACGACCAAGATTTCCGCTTCGGGGCGGAGATGATCAAGCAGGCGTTTTATCTGGTCAAGTTCCTGGAAGATGTCGGCTACGACGGCCCCCGGCACTTCGACGCGCACGCCTACCGCACCGAAGGGTCCGAGGGCGTCAAGGACTTCGCGCGCGGGTGCATGCGGACCTATCTGATCCTCAAGGAGAAGGCCGAGCGATTCAACCAGGATGCCGAGATCCAGGCGTTGCTACAGGAGATCCGTGCCGACGATGGCTCGCTGAGCTGGCTCTCCGGCGGCTACAGCGCGGACAAGGCGCAGCGCCTCAAGGAGCAGACGTTCGACCGCGTCGCGCTCGGCCAGCGGGACTTGCGCTACGAGCGGCTCGACCAGCTTACGATCGAACTGCTGCTCGGCGTTCGCTAATCCACTTCCCCGCGTGGAATCACACCGGCCCGGCGACTGTCACCGGGCCGGTTATCATTCACCAAATGGTGCTTACTCCAACGGCAGGCGGACCGGCTCGCCCCGCGCGGCGGACTCATATGCCGCCAACACAATCTCGACTGCCTTATACCCGTCGTAGCCCGTGATCGTGGGCGGCCGGTTCTCGCGGATTGCGGCGACAAACTCGTCCACCATCGCCTGGTTCGCGTCCGATGCCCAGCCGACCCACTTTGGCTGCTCGCCGTATACAGCAGTCGTCTGCTTGAAGGCGTCCACCGTCAGCAGGCCGTTTTCGCCGACCAGCTCCATCGCCAGCCCGCCCCAGGTGGGATAGCTCGGCGGCTTGCTCCAGCTACAGTCGAT
>CBINGT010000357.1:0-4261 GCA_966250245.1 uncultured Anaerolineae bacterium | reverse complement strand
ATGAATCCGCTGCTGGCCGATGGGCGCGGCGCAAGCACGCCCTGGATGCAGGGAGCACCTGACCCGATGACGACGATCTCGTGGCAGACGTGGGTCGAGCTGAACCCCACCACTGCTGAAGAACTGGGCGTCAAGCATGGCGACGTGCTGCGCGTGATCTCGCCATTTGGCGAAATCGAGGCGCCCGCCTACGTCTACCCGGCGATCCGGCCCGATACGATTGCGATCCCGCTGGGACAAGGGCACAGCGACTATGGCCGCTACGCGCGGAACCGGGGCGCAAACCCGGTCCGGCTGCTGGGCGCGGAGCCAGGCGAAAACGGCAACCTGCTGTGGTCGAACGTGCGCGTGCGTGTCGAGCGCACCGGCGAAGAGAAGTCCCTGGCTCGCTTCGAGACGACGGTCGAAGAGGCGGCGGACGCGCATCCGCCGATCTAACCATGCCTGCCACAGACGCTAAGGGGAAGAGGAGCCGCTGGAATGGCTGAACGTAAATGGACCATGATCGTTGATCTCGACAAGTGCACCGGCTGCCAGGCGTGTGTGGTGGCGTGCCATGCCGAGAACAACGTCCCAATTGCTAGCGAGACGGAAGTGATTCGGGGCCGCGGGATGCACTGGATCCGCATTGAGCGGTATTGGGAAGGCGAATTCCCGGACGTGAAGGCGAAGTTCATGCCGGTCTTCTGCCAGCAGTGCGGGGAAGCGCCGTGCGAGCCGGTCTGCCCGACGTACGCGTCGTATCACAGCGAGGTTGAGAACCTGAACGTGCAGGTCTACAACCGCTGCGTTGGCACGCGTTATTGCGGCAACAACTGCCCGTACAAGGTGCGCTACTTTAACTGGTATGCGCCGGAATTCGACGAGCCGCTGAACCAGCAGTTGAACCCCGATGTTACCGTGCGTAGCCCGGGCGTGATGGAGAAGTGCACCTTCTGCATCCAGCGCATCCGCCGCGCTGCTGAAACAGCCAACGCTGAGGGGCGCGAGATCGAAGACGGCGAAGTGGTTCCGGCCTGCGTGCAGGCGTGCCCCGCCGACGTCTTCACCTTCGGCGACGCGTACGATCCGGACAGCCGCGTCGCGCAGATGATCCCCCACGAGCGGCAGTTCAAGCTGCTTGAACACCTGGGCACAGAGCCATCGGTTTACTACCTGAAAGGTGGTGAAACGAATGTTGGAGAGTAGGACCGAGAACGCCCCGTTCTGGGAGCCCGCCATTCCCGAAGACGAGGCGCTCGCACAGCAGGCGGCGCACGCCCGTGACGAGCACCTGCTGCTCGACCCGCAGCCCCCAGCCGAGACCAATGCCCTGATGCTGGCGGCAATGCAGCGCACCGGGCCGAAGTTCTGGCTGTTGGTGCTGGCTCTGGGCGCGATGGTCATCGCAATGTTCACGATCTGGGGGATTCAGATGTATCGCGGCATTGGCATCACCGGCCTGAACCGCTCGGTGATGTGGGGCCCGTACATCGCGAACCTGGTGTACTTCATCGGCATCGGTCACGCGGGGACGTTCATCTCCGCCGCTCTGCGCCTGATGCGCTACGACTTCCGGCGGCCGATTGCGCGCGCTGCCGAGACGATCACGCTGTTCGGTCTGGCGATGGCCTCGTTGTTCCCGTTCATTCACCTCGGCCGCGCGTGGAAGATCTACTACATGATCCCGATCCCCACGCAGCGCCAGCTTTGGCCGAACTTCCACTCGCCGCTGTTCTGGGACGCGATGGCGATCACGACCTACCTCTTGGGCAGCACGCTGTTCCTGTACGCCGCGCTGATCCCGGACCTGGCGATGGTGCGCGACCATGTCAGCGGCTGGCGTCGCAAGATCTACGGTGCGCTGGCGCTTGGCTGGCGCGGGACCGAAGGGGAATGGCACCGGCTGGAAATCCTCAGCAATGCGCTGGCCTTTGTCATCATCCCGGTGATGTTCTCGGTGCACACCATCGTGTCGTACGACTTCGCCATGTCGATCCAGCCGGGCTGGCATAGCACGGTCTTTGGCCCGTTCTTCATCATCGGCGCGCTGTTCTCCGGCGTTGCAGCGGTGATCCTGATCATGGTGCTGGTCCGCAAGGGGATGGGCCTGGGATACTTCATCCGCGAAGAGCACTTCAACGCGATGGGTATCTTCCTGATGGTCCTGTCGATGGCGTGGGTGTACTTCTACTTCACCGAATGGATCACCAACTGGTATGGCAATCTCCCGCTGGAGGTTGCGCTCCAGAATATGCTGACCGGCCAGCTTGCGCCGCTGTTCTACCTGATGCTGTTCTCGAACATCATCGTGCCGCTTGGAACGCTGTGGTCGCGCCGGATCCGCACGAACATCCCCGCGATGTTCATCATCGCGCTGTTCGTGCAGGTCGGGATGTACCTGGAACGTATTCTGATCGTTTCCGGGATGCTCTCGCGTAACGAACTGCCGTTCAACTGGGTGAACTACACGCCGCGCTGGCCAGAACTGGCGATCACCGTGGCAACCTTCGGCTTCCTGGCGCTGCTGTACGTCATCTGGACGCGCGTTGTCCCGATCATCCCGGTGTGGGAGGTCTACGAGGGGCAGGCGCTTCAGGGACGGCGGCGGATCGGGCGAGCGCTGCTTTCGACGCGCACGGACTCGCACTAGGAGAAGTGACGTGGCTGACAGACTAGTCTTTGGGCTCTTTCCCAATGTCGATCCCACGGCGCGGGCAGTAGCCGGGTTGCAGGCGATGGGCATCGCCGACGATCAGGTCACGATCCTGTCGGCGGTTCCCTATCCACCGCGCGTGTTTGGGCGCAAGACGCCCCGCTCGCGATATCTGCCGTTCCTGGCACTGGGCGCGCTCGGTGGGCTGGCCTTCGCGCTGTTCATTACGATCGGCACGCCTGCGCTGTATCCCATCCGCGTAGGCGGGCAGCCGGTCTCGGGGCCGTTCCCACCGACGGCGATCCTGGTGTTCGAGCTTACGGCGCTCGGTACGATGATCGCGGGATTCATCGGGTTTCTGGTGCAGTCGCGCTTCCCGCGTCTGGAACCGGCGATCTACGACGAGCGCATCACCGACGGCTATATCGGCCTCGGCGTGCGCGCCAGCGAGCGCCTGACGGACGAGATCACAGAACTGTTCCGCAACAGCGGCGCGATCGATGTTCGCCTGGAAGACGCGCGCCTCGCGGCGCCACGCGGGCGGCGCACGCTCTTGTTTTACGCGCTCGCGGCCCCGGCACTTGGCGTTGCGGTGCTGATCCCGCTGCTGTTCACGTTCCGTATCATCCGCGTGCCGTGGATCAACACAATGCGCGACACCCCGGCCGTGAGCTTCCAGGAAGGTCCGCGCATGGCAGCGCCGGAAAGCGCAGTGCCGTTCCACGGTCCGCGCCTGGTGGCGGGTGAGCCTGCGACGCAGCCGCTCGAAGCAACAGAGAACTCGTTGCAGCGCGGTAGCGTCCTCTACGGGACGTACTGCTCGATCTGCCACGGGTATGCGGACGGCTCGCCTGGCTCCTTGCGGGATTACTTTCCCGAGGCGCCACCGATCAACAGCGCGCGCGTGCAAAACCTGGACGCGAATCGCGTCTTCCTGACGATCACGAACGGGCTAAACCGCATGCCGAGCCTCGCCGAACAGCTTACGACCGGCGAGACGTGGGATATCACGAATTATGTCCTTAGCCTGGAAGAAGGCGCCGCGCCAGCCGGGCAGTAGGGTGCGCTCATCAATTCTGCACGGGCAACGCCCGGCACCGAACGGAGGGATCGTTGTGATCAAGAGAACCTGGATGATCTTGGTGTCTGCGCTGGCGCTCGCCATGCTGGTCAGCGCGTGTGGGAGCAGCCAGTTGGCGGAGGAGCTGACGCCCGTTCCGACGCTCGCACCGGGGGAGACTCCGGCGCTTGTCGATGCGCTGGGCCAGGCGCCAGCCGAGGAACCGGCCGGTGAAGACGGCGGCGAAGGAGAAGGCGAAGGCGGCGAGGATGCGCTCGTTGCGGCGGGCGAAGAGCTGTTCACCCAGACTTGCGCGGGCTGCCACGGCGCACAGGACGGCGCGGGCCCGGCACTGACCGGCATGGCGGACCGGGCGGCGACGCGCGTGGAAGGCATGTCTGCCGAGGATTATTTGCACGAGTCGATTGTTGATCCGAGCGCGCATGTGGTCGAAGGCTTCCAGGACATCATGCCGAAGAACTACGACGAGCAGTTCGATGACCAGCAGATCGACAGCCTGGTAGCCTATATCATGTCGGCTGGCTCGGAAGGCGGAGCCGCTGACG
>CBINGT010000356.1:0-4268 GCA_966250245.1 uncultured Anaerolineae bacterium | reverse complement strand
CTGGCCCCTCTCCACGCGTGGAGAGGAGAAAAGGGGCCGGGGGTTAAGGGGTGAGGTTTCCCGGCGAATGCCGCGTAGGACAGTTCATTTCGATAGCTTGCCTAAGCTGTGCTTTCGCTGCTTATTGCTTATGGCAGCGGATCGGTAGACTTCACCAGATTCAGACCGGCTTCCGCGAAACGCTCGAAATAGCGGTTTGCCATCGCGTCAAAGTCGATCTGCGGGTGCTGGACGGATGACATGCAGTCGGTCAGCACGTACCACTTGCTGAGCGCGTCCGGCTTGCTGTGCGTGTGCCGCACTACCGAGGTGATCGTCTCCAGCACGCAGTGGCTCTTGGCCTGCCCCGCGACGTAAATCCGGTCGTAGCTCATAAGCTGCTTCAGAAAGTCGACGTTCAGCTCGCCCTGGGGCGCGTCGACCACCTTCACCTCAGGCTCCAGCATCGAGTAAAACTCGGTCTTGGGAATCATGCCTTTGTGCAGGAAGGTCGGCTGGGAGCCGCGCGCCGCCGAGTGGTAGGCGATCGCCTCGTAGAGCGCGGGCGCGATGGCGTGCCCCGGCGTGCCGATCATCGTGTGATACGGCCAGATCATCAGTTGCTTCTTGGCGTCGGTTTCGAGCACGTGCACATAGCGCAGCGACCACTGCGGCTCGTACACCGGCTGCCAGACGCCCCGGTCGACCTCGTCGCACGTGATGACCGTGAACGGCTCAGGATGGCGGCCCTGCGCGTCTACCCACCACGTTGGGTAAAAAATCTGCGTCGGGATGTGGCTGTCGAGCGACGCGGCGATCGCGGTGATGCGCTCGGCGTTGCGGAATATCCAGTCGATCGTGCGGCGCGTGTCGTCCACCGCGCCGGGGACGCTCAGCGCCCCGTCGGTGTGGATAAAGTCCACCTGCGGATCGACCAGCAGCAAAATGATCCGCTGCTCATCGTCCTCAGCGAGGGGCAGGCCGCTCGCCAGCCCGGCGTTGATGGCAGCCTCAGTACGCGGCACATACAGCCGCCCAACGTCTTCGTCGCGGTAAAAAGCAGGTGTGTGGTTCATATAAACCATTATATGAACGCGCCGGCCAAGTGCCCAATCTCCCTAAATGATTGTGACGTCAACGCTAATGTGATAAAGTCTTAAGGAAGGGGCTGATGCTCGCCGGAACGAACCGGTAGACCACAGGGCCTTCCGCTCTTGCGATTACACTTCGATGAACGTCCGCGAGCGGTCATTCTGGATGGACTCGTCGCTTGAACGCAGACACTCCGACTCCCTCACCCTTTGCTCGATCTGGCAAGAGGCTCTCCCCACACGGCTGATCGTCATCGATCTGGTCGTGCTGTCATTGCTCGTCGCCGGGGGCTATTGGGCGCTGCGCGAAGCGGACGCGCTGGACTGGTATGGCGTGGCGATCTTCGCTGGCTTTGACGGGATTTGCCTGTTGCTGGCGCTCGAACAGCCGCCCGCGCTGCCCCTGGACCTGGCCCTGATCGCGGCATTTGTGCCGATCATTTCGCTGCAGCCTGCGGCCGCTGTCGCCGCGATCGCGCTCGGACTGCTGATCGCCGCCGCCGTTAGCGCGGTGTGGCGGCGGGTGCGTCCTCGGACGCGCTGGCGCGCGAGCTGCGGCGTGCGGGCGCTGATGCGGACCGTCACCGTTGTCAGCGCGCTGGCGCTTGCGGCGGTCGGCGCCTATATGGCGCTTGGCGGCGATCCTCCGATAGCGGTTTCGGATACGACTCCGACGCTTGGCGGGCTGCTGCGCGCGGTTGCAATTCTGACGGCCGCGTTGGCCGTAGTCATTGTGCTGCGGCAGGTGCTCGCACCGGTGAGCATGCCCCGTTTGGCGCTGGCGCAGGCGTGGTCGCTGCTGGTCGCGGTGCTGACTGGCTGGTCGTACAGCCCACACGTCAATTCTCCGGGGATCGCCGCGCTGACTGTGGGCGGCGTAGCGGCCGCGCTGGGGCTGATCGTCGTGGTGGCGCGCATGCAGTCCACGCTTGACCGGCGCTCGAGCGAGCTGGCCGTGCTGAACTGGGTGGGCCACGTCGTCACGACGCAGCCGTCGCCCGAAGCGCTGTTTGAGGAGCTTCACCGCCGGGTCGAAACCATCTGCGACGCGCCGATCTTCAGCATCGCCCTTTACGACGCGAAGCGCGGGCGCGTGTCGTATCCGTATGTGCGCGAGCATGGCGCCGTCCGCGAGCTGCCGGACGGTCCGCCCGGCGACAGCCCGACCGCGCGGGTAATCCGGTCGCGGCGATCGCTGTTGCTGGCAGGCAATGCGGCTGCGCGCGCCTACGCCGAGCATGAATGCGCGTTCCCGCTTGCGTGCTATCTTGGCATTCCGCTGATCGCGGGCGACGACGTGATCGGCGCGATTGCGATCCAGCACGACACCGACCCGCACGCCTATGGCCCGTACGAGCGCGAGCTACTCGAGGCAATCGCGCCGCAGGCGGCGATCGCGCTGCGGAACGCGCGGCTGTTTGAGGAAGCGCAAACGCTCAGCACCGACTTGCAAGAGCTGGTCGCCAGCTCGCGCGAGTTCAGCGCAACGCTTGACGTCTCCGCGCTGGCGCAGAGCATCGTCCGGCGGCTGCACACGGCGGCGTCTCGCCCGGTCACTCTGCTAGAGTGGAATCCGGAGACGAGCACGCTGCAACATCTGGCGCATTTCCCGCCGGATTTTGGCGAGCTAGACGAGCGGCTGCTTGAGGAACATGGCGCGACGTTGCGCGAGCAGATTCGCAGCCCGGAGCCGCTGACGCTGTCCGTCGAGCGCGAGGGCGCCGTGTGGCAGGCATCGGTGATGCCGCTGATCGCGCGGGAGCGTCCGGTTGGGATGGCGATCATCTGGAACCAGCCCGCCGACACGTCTTCGCCCGGTGCGTCGCGACTGATCGAGGGGCTGATTCACCAGGCGGCGGTCGCGTTGCAGAACGCACAGACGTATTCGCGCGCCGACGCGTCGTTGCGGGAGCGTGTGATCGAGCTGAGCGCGATCGAAGTGATCTCGCGCCATATGTCCGCCACGCTCGATATTGAAACGATCATCAACGACGTGCTGGCGGCGGCGATGTCCGCGATTGACGCGGCACTCGGCGCGTGCGGGCTGGTGCTCGACGAGGAACATTTCATGCTGGTTGCCATGCTCGATCAGGGCGGCGAGCAGATGGAGCTACCCGTCGCGAAGCACATCTCGTATGGCATGGCGCGCCGCGTGCTGCTTGGACACGAAACGGTTGTCTGCGGCGATATTCTGGCCGAGCCGGACTATACGCCTCTGTTCGAGGGGATGCGGTCCGAGCTATGCGTGCCCATTCTGCGCGAAGGGCGGTCGGTCGGCCTGCTCGCCTTCTACGACCCGCGTCCCAACGCCTTCACCGACGCGCAGATGCGTTTCGTCAGCACGCTGGCGGAGCACGCGTCTATCGCGCTCGAAAACGCGCGCCTATTCATCGACCGGCGGCGGCAGGTTGAAACGCTGGTCACGCTACGCCGCATCTCGACCGAGTTTTTGGCAGCGGCGGGGCGCGAGCAGATCGCCGAGAAGATTGCTGATTTCGCCCGGGAAACGTTGCGTACCCATTGCGTCGCGGTGTACTGGGTGGATGCGGACGACAGCGGCACGCGGCTGGCCCCGGCGTGGGAAGGCATCGCCCCGCCCGACGATCTGGTCCACGACGTGATAGCGAGCGGACAGGCGGCGTATTCTGTGGATCTCGACCGGCTGCCAGTGTTCCACACGTTCATGCCCCTGCCAGACTTTGAGGCGCGCGCCTGCGTGCCGATCCGGCGGGGCGACCATACGCTCGGCGTGATCGACGTGACGATTACCGACTCGCTGTGCTACACGCAGAGCGAGATCCAGGCGCTTGAAGTTCTGGCCGGTCAGGCGGCGGTGGCGATTGAAAGCATCCGGCTGAACAACATTGTGCGCGCCGGGCGCGACCAACTGCAAGCGGTGCTCAACTCCACGCGCGAAGGAATTCTGCTGTTCGACCTCAAGGGGCGGCTGTTGCTGGTGAACCCCGCCGCCGAGGAAATGCTTGGCGCGCCGCTCGCGTCGGTGGTGGGCGTGCATTACCTCGACTGGCTGCGGACCCAGCGCCCCGACCAGCTTGAAGCGCTGACCGGGCACTCGCTGGCCGGGCTGCGACGCTATTTGCAGAACGTCATCCGCGAGCCCGGCCGCGTGATGCGCCGCCAGTTTATGCAGCAGCGCGAGGGCGGCACGCGCTACATCGACGAGATCGGCACGCCGGT
>CBINGT010000355.1:0-4284 GCA_966250245.1 uncultured Anaerolineae bacterium | reverse complement strand
CCACCGCCGTGGCCGCACCGATGGCCATCACCGCGCCGACCGACAGGTCGATGCCCTTGGTTGCGATCACCAGCGTCATGCCGATGGCGAGCAGCACGAACGGGGCCGACTGGTCGAGGATGTTGATGGTGCTGCCGATCAGGCGTCCGTTGACCATCCGGATCGAGAAGAAGTTCGGAGAGATGAGCCGGTTCGCGATCAGGATCAGCACCAGGGCTACTATGTTCCAGATGGCGCGCCCGCTCGCCTCGCCGATTCCGACCCGCAGGTCGGCCATTTTGTTCCTGAGCGGTGTAAGTATATGCTCGCCCATTGCTACCTCTCGGCAATCGCTTGCATAATGTTGTTCTCGCTAATCTGTTCGCCTACAAGTTCCATTGTCTTTTTGTGGTCGCGCAGCACGACAACCCGGTCGCTGTAGTCCACGATCTCTGCCAGCTCCGACGAGATGATCATCATCGCCTTGCCGTCTGCGGCGAGCCGCTTGATGATGTTGATGATTTCAGCGTGCGCGCCGACGTCGATACCGCGCGTCGGCTCGTCCAGGATCAGGAATTCGGGATCGGACACCAGCCAGCGCGCCAGGATGACCTTCTGCTGGTTGCCGCCGGAGAGTTCTTTGACGGGCTTCTCGGCGTCCGAAGTGACGATCTGGAGCGCGTCGATCATCTCCTGCGCGATCTGCTCTTGCCGCTTGAGCGGGAGAAACTTGAACCACCCCAGCTTGGCCTGCAGGGCGAGGATGATGTTCTCGCGCACCGTTAAGTCGGGGATGAGGCCCTCTTCATTGCGGTCTTACGGGCACAGCCCGAAGCCTAGCCGGATCGCCGCGCGCGGCGAGTTGAGGTTCACTTTCTTGTCGCGGACGTATGCGCTGCCTTTTTCAGCCTTGTGGATGCCGAAGATCAGGTGCGCGATCTCCGTCCGGCCTGAGCCGAGCAGCCCGGCCAGCCCGACGATTTCGCCCTTCTGCACGTCGAGGTCGAATGGCTCCATCATCCCGTGACGCGCAAACCCACGCACCTTGAGATACGGCTCGTGCTCGCGTTGCTTGGCGGCTTTGTTATTGCCCTGAGCGCCTAGCTCCTGGGTAAGCTGCTTGCCGAGCATTTCGGAGATCAACTGCATGCGGGGCAGCTCGGCGGTCAGGTGCTCGCTGACTTTGTGGCCGTTCCGCAACACCGTGATGCGGTCCGAGATTTCGTAGACCTGGTCGAGGAAGTGCGTGATCAGCAGGATGCCGATGCCGCGCTCTTTCAGCGAGCGGATAACGCTGAACAGCGTCTCAACCTCGTTCCGGTCGAGGCTGGACGTCGGCTCGTCGAGGATCAGTACCTTCGCCGACAGGTCCACGCCGCGCACGATCGCGACGATCTGCTGGATCGCAATCGAATACGACGATAGCTCGCGCGTGACGTCAATGTCGATGTTGAATGTTTTCAACAGCTCGCGCGCTTTCCGGTTCGCGGCGCGTGTGTCCGTGATACCGAAGCGCGTCGGCTGGCGTCCGACGAAGATGTTTTCGGCGACCGAAAGGGTGGGGATCAGGTTGATTTCCTGATACACCGCGCTGATACCAAGCTCCTGCGCGTGGCGCGGGCTGCGAGGGTCGATCGGCTTTCCTTCCAGGCAGATCGTGCCCGCGTCGCGCTTGTGGACCCCGGTCAGCAGCTTGATCAGGGTCGATTTTCCGGCGCCGTTTTCGCCCAGCAGCGCGTGAACTTCTCCGCTGTGAAGCGTGAAATCGACGTCCACCAGGGCGGGGGTGGCGCCAAAAGTCTTGCTGAGCCCTTTTGTCTCCAGCAGCGGAGACTGTGCTTGCGCTGTACTGCTCATAGTGTGTCTGCCTATAAGTCTCGTTTGGTCCCCAGGTGCGTATTCCCGCAAGGCCGCTGCCCGTCTCGACCTTGCGCGCATCTCGTTTGCGCGAGCGGCGCGCAAGGCCGGGTTTGGGCTATAATCTAGAGGGGAAGCGGCTCGCGGTGTTGGATATCCAGAGCCGCTTCCCGCCTGAGCATCGCCAAAGGGTGCGGTCCCTTCGGCGATGCTGCCTTTAGAGGGGTGTGTTACTGGCGATCCGCCTCGTAGGCTTCGCGGCTGGTGTACAGCTTACCGCCGACCGGGATCCACTTCGGCAGTTCTTCGCCGTTCAGGTGCGCAACCACCGCGTCGAACGCCGGGCCGCCCATGTACGGGCTGAGCTCGACCGTCGCGTTAGCTTCACCCGCGTCGAGCGAGTCGAAGATGTCCGGGATGGCGTCCACCGACACGATCAGGATGTCCTTGCCAGGCTGCAGACCGGCTTCCTTGATCGCCTCAATCGCGCCGATCGCCATGTCGTCGTTGTGAGCGAACACTGCGCAGATATTGGCCGGGTCTTCCGCGCTGAGGAAGCTCTGCATCACCTGCTTGCCCTCGGTGCGGACGAAGTTACCGGTTTCGGAGCGGATGATCTGCATGCCGGGGAACAGCGCGAGCACTTCCCGGAAGCCGGTCGCGCGATCTTCAGCCGCCGCCGAACCAACCGTGCCGTACAGCTCGGCGATGTTGCAGGTGCCAGAGGTCGCCTGAACGAGCCACGCCGCGGCCAGACGGCCCTCGTGCACGAAGTCCGACGACACGCGTGTCACGTACAGCGACGGATCGGCGTCCACATCGCGGTCAACGATCACCACGGGGATGCCCATGTCCTGCGCTTCCTGCAGAACTTCGTCCCAGCCGCTGGTCACCACGGGCGCGAGGATGATGGCGTCCACGTCGCCCTGCGCGATCCAGGCGTTGATGGCCGCGATCTGGTTTTCCTGCTCTTGCTGCGCGTCGGAGAACAGAAGGTTAATGCCACGAGCCTCGGCTTCCGCCTGAACCGCGTTGGTGAAGGCGGTGCGCCAGGCGCTTTCGGAGCCGATCTGCGAGAAGCCAATCGTCAGGCCCTCGCCGCTGCCGCCATCCTGCGCGAACGCTGCCGGGGCGGCAAAGGAGAGCACGAGCACGATCAACAGGAACCACTTTGCTTGCCGCATGTTAATGCTCCTTCAACGGTAAGTCTAAAAAGAGAAACGTAGGGGACGAAAAGGGTTCGCGTATCGCGGGCGGGGCGCCTCCTTTCCAGAAACCGACTCACAGCGAATATGTGAGCGTTCACATATAGTAAAGCACGAGTTTGATCCGGAGTCAAGCATTGCGCAAACACCGCGACAGAATCCGGTAGAGTTTGTGCGCTGTCAGAACTTCAAGATAATCAGGACGGGTATGCGAACCAGAGGCGTTTTTAAATCGCGATGAAAGGACTTCGTTGATGCGTCAACCCATTGCCTATCAACAACCTGATGATCTGCGGCGCGCTCAAATCGCATTGATGCAATGGACCAAACAGGCCGGTGACTGTAACTACTGGCATAAAGGCGACCTTCGCCATCGCATCTTCAATGGCGGCTATAAATACCAGCCCGAGGACCTTTTTTACTATTGGCCGGATGAAACGGGCCAGGTGATTGGCTTTGTGAGTCTCCATTTTTACAGGGGGATGTTTGACCTGCACGTTGCACCGGAACTGCGCTATACGGAGCGTCATACCGAGATGTTCCAGTGGTCCGAAGCGAAGCTGATCGAGTCTGCGGAACGGCTGGCAGAGCCGCTAGAAGCGGTGGCGGTGGACTCGATGGCATGCAATCCGCAGCATGACGAATTCTTGATCGCGCAGGGATATGAGCACAGCGCGCATGTCATGACGTTGACCGAGCACGATTTACAGAACATCCCTGATGCAACATTGCCAGAGGGGTTCCGGTTTCACGACGCAACCGCCGATGACCTGGAAAAACTTGCCGACGTGCACAACCATTCCTTCACTCACAAGTGGACTGCTGAGCTTTATGGCGAGGTGTTTAACGGGCCACTGATGGAATATGAGATTGTGACGGTTGCGCCGGATGGCCGGTTCGCGTCGTTTACCAATGTGTGGGTCGATGAGGTCAATCGCACCATCGTCTTTGAACCGGTTGGCACACACAGCGATTTTCGGCGCAGGGGGATCGGCAGGGCGATGATGGCCTACGTCCTTAAACGGATGCAGGCCGAACACGGGATAGAGCGCGCGTATGTCTGTCACGAGCTAGACGACAAGAATCCCGGAGCGGGGGCGTTCTATTATTCGGTCGGCTTCCGTCCGAAATATGAGATTCACGAGTACGTCAAATCTTTGAAGTCGCGGTAATGCCGGTGGGGTTTGTTTTTATTTACGCCTAAGCGCTGCGGAAAGGCGCTAGGGGGTGTTGGGCGAGCCGG
>CBINGT010000354.1:0-4288 GCA_966250245.1 uncultured Anaerolineae bacterium | reverse complement strand
GAAGGAAAGCCGACCGCAGGTCGGAAGGATGGGGGGAAATTCGCCCACACACAAAAAACGGAGCGAGAGGTCGCTCCCCTCGCCCCGCTCTGGCTTCTAGCTCTCGCTAACCGCTAACTGCTAATCGCTAACTGCTGCTTTTACGCCGTCGGCTCCGTCTCCGCCTTCTCAGGGATCAGATCCAGGTTGCGCCCGACGATCTCCAGCCCGCGCAGCGCCCGGTCAAGCTGTTCCTTGGTATGCGTCGCCATGTAGCTGGTGCGCAACAGGCTCCCGTTCGGGGGAACGCCCGGCGGCACCACCGGGTTCGTGTACACACCCGCCTCGATCAGCGCATGCCATGCCAGCACCGTGCGATAGTCGTCGCGGATCATCAGCGGGATGATCGGCGTTTCGCTTGGGCCCGTGTCGTAGCCCAGGCGGTGCAGCCCGGCGCGCATGTAGTTCGCGTTGTCCCACAGCCGCTGGACGTGCTCCGGCTCGGTCTCGATGATGTCCAGCGCGGCCAGCACCGCCGCCGCGTTCGCCGCGGGCAGGCTGGCGCTGAACATCAGCGCGCGGGCGTGGTGCTGGATGTAGTGAATGACCTGCTCGCTTCCGGCGATGAACCCGCCGATCGACGCGAACGACTTGCTGAACGTGCCCATGATCAGGTCAACTTCGTCCGTCAGGCCGAAGTGCGCCGCCGTGCCGCGACCTTGCGCCAGCACGCCGAGGCTGTGTGCGTCGTCCACCATGATCCGGGCGCCGTACCGCTTCGAGATCTCGACCAGCTCCGGCAGCGGCGCGATGTCCCCACCCATGCTGTACACGCCGTCCACCACCACCAGCTTCCCGGCGTCTTTCGGCAGGCGGCTGAGCGTCCGCTCCAGGCTTTCCGGGTCGTTGTGAACGAAGCGCCGCATCTCGCCCCGGCTCATGAAGCAGCCGTCGACGATGCTCGCGTGGTCGTCCTTGTCGATGATGACGTAGTCGCCCTTCTGGACGATCGCCGAGATCGTCCCGACGTTTGTCTGATAGCCGGTCGGGAAGACGAGCGCCGCTTCCTTGCCCACGAACTTCGCCAGCCGCCGGTCAAGCTCCAGGTGGAACTCCAGCGTGCCGTTCAAGAACCGGCTGCCCGTGCAGCTTGTGCCAAACCGCTCGATCGCATCGATCGCGGCTGCGCGCACCTTCGGGTGTGTCGTCAGCCCCAGATAGTTGTTGGAGCCGATCATCACCACTTCTTTGCCCTTGAAGATGGCGGTCGTCCCTTCCGAGTCGCTCAGAGGCTGGAAGAAGGGGTAAATCCCCATCTCCATCGCTTCTTTCGCGCGCGTGAAGGTCCGCGTCTTTTCAAACAAGTCCATGATGCTCGTAGTCCTCTCTGGTCGTCACACGCGCCCGCACATGACGGGTTGGCCGTGGAACGTGTTGACCGTGCAACATATGAACGAGTGCGGGTGGTCGCTCGCCCGGCGGTCGGTGGATAGATAAAGCGATAGATGTCATTCTATCGAAGGGACGCGGTCTTGGCGATAAATGGTAACAGCCCGAATCGACCTGACCAGGTGAAGGTATCTGGCGGCGCGTCGCTCTCGTCGGGCGGCGGCGCATCCGGCCGCTTGAGCAGGGTGGGCTGCTCGCTTGGCGCTTCGACAGCTTCCTGCCGCGAGAACCAGACCGTTTCGAGCCAGCCGGTCAGCGCCGACAGCATATCCGGCGTCAGTCGTGCCGCCGCCTCGAACCCGGCCGGAGCAAAGGCATAGACTCGCGCGAACCCCTCGCGCACGACGAAGATCAGGTACGGCTTCTCCCAGCGATCGCGCGTCCACAGCACGGTAATCCCGTTCTCGCGCCGCACCAGTTCCAGCCAGCGCAGCCGCTCGTCCGCCGTCAGCGGATCGACGCGGAACGCCAGCCCGACCATGCTCATCAGCGTAAAAGTGAACTCCACCACCGCGCCGTTCTTGCCGCCCACCGGCGCGCTGACCGTCATCAGCGCCGAGTCGTCCTGGCTGGAGAAGAAAGCGGTCGTCTGGCGGCGGACCGGCTCGCCCGGCGTGGGCAGGAAGCGCACGTGCGACAGCAGCGGCGTATGCACATAGCGCTGCGCCAGCTCCTCGTCGAGATCCGTCTCACCGGCGATGAACCGCTGCAGCGTCGCGGGAGCATTCCGCAGAACGCGGTGATGGCCGCTCGCCCGGATCTGCAACGCGATCCGCTGGCGGTCTTCATTCGTCACACGCCGGATAAAGTTACGCGTCAACCGGATCAACTCCTCGGCTGACAGCTCGTCAAGCGTGATGGCTGTATAGTCGGCAAAAATCGGCTTCTCTCCGTTGGGCCGGTCGGTCATGGCGTCCCTCGATGCGCTGATGGCCCTTGATTATACGGTAGGTGGTTGGAAACAGAAAGTCGCATCCCGCCAGTGGAATACGCCGGTAAATGCGCGGTTAGAGAGTAGATTGGAAGCCGTTAGGCCGTCACACCACCCATTGACAGAGCTTTGGCCGGTCGCTTATACTCTAGAGAGAATCGAACAAATGTTCTTTATCAAGTGGGGGTCATGTGAAGACGGCCAAGCGCCGGCCTGCGCGCCGGGGCCACCAACCCATTGTATCTCGGGGAGCCATGCCAGCCGTGACGGTGAGGGAGCGCCATGGAAGACGATAACCCCACCAACCGCGAGCTGGTTTTCGCGTTCATTGTCAACTACAAGCGCGCGCACGATGGGCTGTCGCCCGGCATCCGCGAGATCGCGGCGGGTTGCCGTCTCAGCCCCTCGACCGTCAAATATCACTTGTTCATGTTGGAGCGCGACCAGCGCATCCGCATCGTGGGCCGCGCCCGCATCAAAGTCAACGGCGGTGTCTGGGACCTGCCGGGGTATTAAGTTCTGTGCTTCAATGCGAATAGGGCGCGACGTGACGAGGATAGCAATCAGGGCGAGGAGTAGCGAAGTCAGAGCAACAAATCTGGCAATAGGTCGCAAATCACTTCTAGGTATCTCGTAGAAAACTCCCGGCTCTACCCCTCCCACACCGGCAGGCCCGACGGGTCGCATAGGCCGCCGTATAGCGCCGCCTCGTCCACCTCGGGCGGAAGCAGCACCCACCCGATGACCGGCACGCCCGCCGCCGTCTGCCCGACCACCGCCCGCCAGCCCGTCTCGCCCGCGTCGAGTCGTGCATAAAACACCGTTAGCGGCGCCAGATCGGGATACTGCACCGGAGCGGTCTCATCCGGCGCAGCGTACACCGGCAGGCGCACGCCTTCCGGCGGCTCCAGCGCCACACACGGCACGAACGGGCGCGGATCCGGCGTGCCCACCTCGCTCACGACCGGCACGTCTTCCGGCTCCTCGCCGCGAAACACCTGCGGCCCTGTCACGCCAATCGCCACGCCAACCGCCAGCGCCGCCAGCGCGACCAGAATCAGCGCCGGAATCGCCAGCCCGCGCTGCGTCGGCTGCTGCGCGCGCGGCGAAATGGTCACCGGCGCGGTCCATTCGCTCGCGCCGCGCTCGTTGCCCCGCGCCCGCAACGCCCGCACCTGATACGTCGCCGCCTCGCCCGACGCTGCGATCGACGGCTCCTCGGTAAACAGCTCGTCGCCCTGCTCCGGATCGCGATCCGGCGGAGTCACGCGCACCTCGTACACCCCCGCGCCCGGCACGCGCTCCCACGCCAGATAGCGCGACGTTACCTGCGTGAAAACCGGCGTCATCAGCCGCCCCGGCCCGCGAACCGGCTCGCTCCACGCGGAAGGCGCGTCCGGCGCATACAACGCGTTCAGCGCCCGCACGCGATAATAGCGCCCCGGCGGCGTGCTGCTCGGCAGCGTCACCTCGGGCCGCTCGCCCCGGTAAACGATCCGCGTCTCGCCTTCCTCGAAATCCTCGGTCGGTGCAGTCTCCACCTCGTACCCCGTCGCCACGGGGACCGGCGTCCACCGCAGCCGCAACGCGCCATCGTTCACCCAACGCGGCGCGCCCAGCACAGGGACCGGCAGCGTCAGCGGCAGCGCGGTGACCGGCTCGCTCGGCGCGGCGGTCCCGTTGCCGATCAGCGGCACCACACGGTAATAGCGCGCGTGGTCGACCGGCGGCGCCAGACGATAGCGCACCTGCCGCCCATCCATCATCTCCGCGACCAGCTCCGGCTCGGCGAAATCCGGCCCTGGCGACCACTCCACGCGATAGCCCGTCGCCTGGGGCAGTGGCTCCCACTCCAGCTCGCACAGCGCGGGATCGGTCCACCGGCACACTACGCGAACCGTTTCCTCAGCGACCGGCACGCGATCCGGC
>CBINGT010000353.1:0-4306 GCA_966250245.1 uncultured Anaerolineae bacterium | reverse complement strand
CGCTACCCCCGCGCCGAGCCTGGTCGGGCAGCCCGCGCCGGACTTCACGCTGACATTGCTGGATGGCGAGCAGGTTAACCTGCGCGACCCTGGCGGCGAGGTAACGTTTCTCAACTTCTGGGCGACGTGGTGCGTGCCATGCCAGGCGGAGATGCCGCTTCTACAGCAGGTCTATGACGAGCGGCGCGACGACGGCGTGCAGGTGATCGCGGTGACCGATCCGGGCGCCGGGCAGACAGAAGACGACGTGCACGCCTTTTTGGACGAGTACGATCTGTCGCTGCCGGTCGCGCTCGAAACTGACCAGTCACTTTATCAGGCGTTCAACGTCGCGGGCATTCCGGTGACGTACATCCTCGACGCTGAGGGTGTGGTGCGCGCGCAGCACCTCGGCGAGCTGCACGACCACGACATCGAGCACTACCTCGAAGACTTTCTGCCCTGACCGCGCGCCCCGCGTTCGCGCCTTGACAGGCCCTTCCTCGCCCATTACAATCCCGTATTGAAAAACCTTTTCATTTGCACAGGCCGTTGTGCTAGATTCGGATTTAGGCGATGAGCGATCGATTTGAGGCGCTTGCGGACCAGTTCCGCGCGCACGGGTACAAGCTGACGCAGCCACGCCGCGCCATCCTGCAAACGCTGATCGGGGCGGCCAAGCCGCTTTCTCCGGCAGAAATTCAGGAGCGCGGGCAAAAGCTCTGCCACGACCTCGGCCTAGTGACCGTCTACCGCACGCTGGAGCTGATGGAGCTGCTCGGCACGGTGCGGGCGGTGCATCTGGCGGACGGGTGTCATGGCTTCGCGCTCTCCAGCCCAGGGCACACGCACCACCTCGTCTGCGAGCGGTGCCATGCGGTGATTGAGATCACCGGCTGCGACCTGGGCGAGTTTCTGGACACCGTGGCAGAGCGCACCGGCTATACGATCACCGGTCATTGGTTGGAGCTTTCCGGCATGTGCGCGGAGTGTCAGGCTGAAACCCGCGAGTCGTAGGCGCTCAATCGCTGGGTGAGATGAGGTAGGAAAATGGCCGCGTGGGGTTTGCGAGGAGTCAATGGGAATCACCAGGCGGCGGATCAGCCGGTAGGCGAGAGTCCGGTTCTGTTGGTGCGCGATCTGAGTGCGAGCTACAACGGCTCTCCGGCGCTGCATCGTGTGTCGTTTGATGTCTACGCTGGCGAGCGTGTCGGGATTATCGGTCCGAACGGCGCGGGCAAGTCGACGCTATTTAAGGCGCTGGTTGGGCTGCTGCCCCATCACGGCACGATCTCGATTCAGGGTGCGTCGTGCCGCCAGAGTCACACGATGCTCGGTTACGTCCCGCAATACGAGGCGGTCGATTGGAAGTTCCCGGTTAGTGTGTGGGACGTGGTGATGATGGGCCGCGCGCGCCAGATCGGGTATGTGCTGCCGCCGCGCAAGCGGGATCGCGCCGCCGTGCGCGAGGCGTTGGAGCGGGTCGGGCTGTGGGCGCTGCGCAAGCGGCAGATTGGCGAGCTTTCCGGCGGGCAGCGGCGCCGCGTGTTCATTGCGCGGGCGCTGGCCCAGCAAGCGAACGTGTTGCTGCTCGACGAGCCGTTTTCCGGCGTGGACGCGCAGGCCGAGGCCGAGATTTACCAGGTGCTTGACGTGCTGCGCGAGGAGCGGATCGCCGTTCTGCTGGCGACGCACAATCTCGCGCAGGCCGCGACGCACTTTGATCGCCTGATGATGATGAGCCAGGGCCGCATGGTTGCATACGGCGATCCGTCTGAGGTCTACACGCCGCAGAACCTGGCCGAAACCTTTGGCGGCCGCATTGCGCTGTGGCACGAGGGCGAAGGGTATGTGCTGGTGGCTGACAGCCCCTGCCACGACTGCGACCGGCATTCTGAGCATGCGGCGCACCCGTCCTATCCCGTGGCGGAAGCGGCTCGCGAGTGAGCGAAACGGGACACCCAGGTACGCGATCGGAATGAACTGGCGCGGGCGCTGGCGGGAAGCCTCACCGCTTTCCCTTGAGGTTCTGCGTGCCAGCGACGTAAGCCGGTTGCTTTTGCACACCACTTGAACGGATTGTGAGACGATGGAAAGACCGCTTATTCTGCTGACGAATGACGATGGGATCGACTCGCCGGGGCTGGTGGCGCTGGCGGCGGCGCTGGATGATTTGGGGGATTTGCTGATTATCGCGCCGACGCGCCAGCAGTCCGGCATGGGGCGCAGCATGCCCCCGTTTTACGATGGGCGCATCTTCGAGACGACGATCGGCGTGGGGGATTCGTCCTGGCCTGCGTACCGGGCGAATGTCTCGCCCGCGCAGGCGGTGCAGTATGGCATCCTCGAACTGGCGGACCGGATTCCCTCTCTGGTGGCGACCGGGATCAACTATGGCGAGAACATCGGCACCGGCGTAACGGTGTCCGGCACGGTCGGCGCGGCGATGGAAGGCGCGGCGCACGGCATCCCCTCGCTGGCGCTGTCGTTGCAGGTGCCCGATCCCGCGATGCATCTCAACAACGACGCCTCGGTCGACTTCTCTGTGGCGATGTATTTTGCACGTTACTTTGCCGAGCGGTGGCTGAAGGTCAAGCGGCCGCCGGAAGTGGACCTGCTGAAGATCGACATTCCTGCCGGGGCTACGCGCGACACGCCCTGGCACCTGACCCGCCTGGAGCGCCAGGCGTACTTTCGCCCGCTGAAGCCGACCCGCGTCCGTCTGGACGAAGAATGGCGGCTGGCGTACGAGGTCAACCGCGAGGCCGAATTGACGCCCGACAGCGATGCGGCGCTGTTGCGGCAAGGATTCGTGTCGGTCACTCCGCTGACGATTGACATCACGGCGCGCATCAAGCGCGAGACGTTGCGCGAGCTGCTGGACGGCGCCTCGCCGGGCCAGTTGTGACCGCGAGTAAGCTGAGAGAGTACCGGAGCGCAAACAGATGACTCTGCTGGCGTGGGCGCTGGCCGCCGGGCTGTGGGACGTGCTGCGTCAGGGCGCGGCGGCGCTGGCGCTGAACTTCGACACCCTGGTGCTGGAGCCGCTGCGCTATCCGTTGCTGGCGCGCAGCATGGAAGCCGCGATCGTCGTTGGGATCGTCAGCGGCGTGGTGGGAACCTACGTCGTCGTGCGCGGAATGGCGTTCTTCGGGGATGCGCTGGCGCATGCGATCCTGCCGGGTGTGGCGTTTATGTACCAGCGCGCGGCCGGGCGCACCGATAACCTGTTCTGGGGCGTGGTCAGCGCGCTTGGCATTGGCTGGCTGACGCGCCACGAGCGGATCAAGGAAGACACCGCGATCGGGATCGTCTTCGCGGCGATGTTCGCGCTTGGCATCGCCATGATCTCGCGCATCGACAACTACGCGGGCGACCTGACGCACATCCTGTTCGGGCAGATCCTCGGCGTTTCCCCCGCTGATCTGCGCCTGATCGTGCTGTTCGGCGCGGGCGTGCTGGTGGTGGTTGCCCTGTTCTACAAGGAATTTCTGATCATCTCGTTCGACCCGGCTCTGGCGCGGACGCTGCGCCTGCCCGCCGAAGTGTTCCGCATGCTTCTGCTGGTGCTGATCGGCGTGACGATTGTCGTGTCCCTGCAAACGGTCGGGATTGCGCTGATGGTTGCGCTGCTGGTGACGCCCGCCGCAACGGCAAACCTGATCACCCGGCGCATGGGCTGGATGATGCTGGTGTCCGCACTGATCGGCGCGGCGTCGAGCATCATCGGCTTCTATATCTCGTATCACGCCGACGTGGCGACCGGCCCGGCGATCGTCCTCACCGCGACCGCGATTTTCGTGCTGGTGTTCGTCAAACAGCAAGCCGCGCTGTGGCTGCGGCTGGCGTTCCAGCGCCCGCAGCGGACGGCCGCCCCGCTCCCCGCGCCGCACGATCATTGATAAAAGCGAGGGAATAGTGAGTAGGAAAGCTGCCCCTATTCCACATTCCCTATTCCCTACTCCCCACTTCGCAACTCCGCCCCTGCCTTGCGCGTAGAGTGAATTGGAGCGACTATTCGCGTATCGCGCTTACTCGGTCACCGGCCTGCCGGTGACCGACAGAGGAGCAAGGGGCATGGATCTCGTTCGCGCGTTGAAATTTCCGCTTGATGATGAAGATTGGCCGGTCAAGATCGCGATCGGCTCGTTTATTTTGCTGATCCCGGTGATCGGCTGGGTCGCCAGTCTGGGCTATCAAATCGCCGTTGCGCGCAACGTGATTCGTGGGTCCGCACGCCCGCTGCCCGGCTCCGACAGCCTCGGGCAGATCTTCACCGACGGGGTGATGGCTGGGCTGGCCGCGCTGCTCTATATGCTGCCCACCG
>CBINGT010000352.1:0-4326 GCA_966250245.1 uncultured Anaerolineae bacterium | reverse complement strand
CCGCGCATATCCTGTTGCTATACCTGCTGGTCGATCTGATGCGTCGCGGCTGGGCGAGGGCGTTCCGCGTGGCGCTGCTGGCGGCGGCGTTGGTGATCGTGGTGATTAGCGCGGTTGAGGTCGCAGCGTGGTATTTCGGCTGGCTGGGGGAGCCGGTCTGGTTTCCAGCAGCGGGCTGGTCGATCCCGCCGCTGCTGCCGACGCTGGACCTGGCGCTGAACGTCTCGACTATCCAGGGCAACACGGTCGCCGTATTGGTTCCGCTGGAGGCGGCGGGCGCGATCGCCGCGCGCGGTCGAGGGGCGCGAATCGCTCTATTGGCGCTGGCAGGGGCGCTGCTGGTGATCGAGTTCCTGACCTTCTCGCGGGGTGGGTTGCTCGGCGCGCTGGTGGCGGTTGGGGTGCTGTTTGCGTTCGCGGTCGTGCGCCGGGGCGGGCGCGCGGGCTGGCGGCGGCGCCTGCTTCAGCCGCGCGTGGTGCTCGGTGCGGCGCTGATCGCGGTGCTCGGCGTGGGGCTGCTGATGGTCGCGTGGAGCGCGCGCGCCGGACGTAGCGCCAGCGACCAGGGGCGGCTCGACACGTGGCGCAGCGCGGTTGAGATGGCCGAAGACCGCCCGCTGACGGGCGTCGGACCGGGGTTGTTCGGGCGCGCGCTGCGATCGTATCGCGATCCGGAGCTGGCGCAGGATAAGCTCGTATCCGCACACAACTTGCCGCTCAACGTGCTGGCGGAAACGGGCGTGCCCGGCCTGCTGATTTTCGTGTGGCTGGCGGTCCAGTGCGGACGCGCGTGGTGGCGGGTGTGGAACCGCGCCGAATCCGACCGGCGGATGTGGCTCGAAGCGGCGCTGGCGGCGCTGGCGGCATATGCCGTGCACAGCCTGGTCGATACCTTCCCGCTGACGTCGTCCGTCGTGCCGCTGCTGATCGCGATCGCGTACACGCTAGCGGAGCCACGCCTCGCCCAGCCGCTGGCGGTGCGGACTCAGCGCGCGATTGCGTGGAGCGGCGTGACAATCGTTGCGCTCTACGCGGTGGCGTTTGTGATGTTCGACGTGGCGCAGGGCTGGATGCTCGCCTCGCAGCGCGCGATCGAGCAGGGCGATCTCGACGCCGCGCTGAGCCGGGCGCATCGCGCGCAGGCATGGGACCCGGCGCTGACGCTCTACGACTGGCAGGAAGCATACACGCTCGGCCTGCTGGCGAACGAGCGCCCCTCGGAGTATCTGCGTCCGGCGATTGAGGCGCACGTCCGCGCGCTGGACGCCGAGCCGACCTTCGACCTGGGCTGGGCGAATCTTGCCGCGCTTTATGCGCAGCAGGGTGACGACTCCGCTGCCGAAGACGCCATGCGCCACGCCGTGGCGATCAACCCGCAGGTGGCGGTTTACTGGTGGTGGCTGGGTGAGGGGCAGCGCGCGCTGGCGGAAGACCCCGATCTCGCCGAGTATGTGCGGGCGCGCGACCCGATCGGGCTGCGCGCCTTTGTGCGCGACGAGGCTCATCCCGCTTCGGTGCGGCTGTATGTCGCGCTGCTGGCTGGGCAGCCGGAGGAAGCGGCGCGCCTGGTCCCGGCGGCGCAGCAGGAAGGCGGCTGGATGGCGCACCTGGCGCTTGGCATGCACGCCCGTCAGGTGGCTGGCGATCCGGCGCTGGCGCTGACGTGGCTGAACCGCGCGGTGAGCGCCCGCCCGCAGGATGAACGTCCGGCGCTGGAACGTGCGCAGGTCCACCTGGCGGCGGAACGATTCGACGCGGCGGAAGCAGATGCCCGGCGCGCGCTGTTCGCGGATCGCTACGGCGGCGCAATGGCGAATGCATTACTGGCGCGGGTAGAGCGGGCGCGCGGCGCATCTGACGACCGGGTGATCGCGCTGCTACGAGCGAGCGTAAGTCCTCGCCTGGTGCCGGAATATTTCGCCGGGACGGTCTACGCGCGCCCGGCCGACTTTGACTTCCTGCCCCAACTTCGGATGCCCGGCATGGCGTCGCACTTCTACGCGGGCTGGCTGGAGCTGGCGGAATTGTACGTGGAGCAGGGCGCGACGGATCTGGCGCGCGAGGTGTACCGGGACTTGCTGGAGCTCAATCCGCAGCACGCCGCTGCGGCCGAGGCGCTCGCCGCGCTGCCCGCGGACGGTTAACCGTGCCGTCCATCGTTCGCTGAGTGATCGGGAGCGATCTATGACCGCATCGCCATCGTTCAACGATCTCGTTTATGCGCTGGTGCGCGTCATCCCCTATGGGAAGGTGCTGAGCTACGGGCGCGTCTCGGATCTGCTCGGTGTGCCGCAGGGCGCACGGGCGGTCGGCTGGGCGCTGCACAACCTCGGCAGCCGGGAGCCGACCGTCCCCTGGCATCGGGTCGTGAACGCGCGCGGCCGCGTCAGCATCAAGGGCTCGCCCGAGGCGGCGATTGAGCAGCGAGTCCGCCTGGAGAGCGAGGGCGTGGTGTTCGACGAGCACGACACGATCGATATGCGACGCTATCTGTGGACGCCCACGCTGGACGAGGTGGAAGCGATTCTGCGTGCCGCTTTCGACCAGAGCTGATCGAAGCTAGGAGAAGCCAGGAGCAGCAAGAACAGCTTTTCGGCTGCCATATCGCTGCTCTTAGCTGTATTTGGCTGCTTTTGGAAAACAAAAAGCGCCCACAAGTAAGCGGGCGCTGCGTGTTCAAGCTGGTGACCCCGAGAGGACTCGAACCTCTAACCAATTGATTAAGAGTCAACTGCTCTGCCGAATTGAGCTACGGGGCCATTCGACGGGGAGCATTTTACTCGAAATTTGAGCGCTGGTCAACGGTTATTCGAGAAATTTCTCGATCCTGATCAGGTTAATGGGCGGTAAAGCCGCATTAAGAAACCTTAAACGCCCCTTACTCCCAACTCACCTCATTTCGCGTTAAGATCAAGGCGGATACGCTTTGCACGAATTGAGAGAACCATGACGACGATTCTCCTGGTCGAAGACGACGATACGCTCCGCAAAACTCTGGCGTACAACCTCTCGAAAGAGGATTACACGGTCGTCGAAACGGGTGATGGCGCCGAGGCGCTCAATCTGGCGCGGGAGCAGCCGCCGGATCTGATCGTGCTCGACGTGATGTTGCCGTCGCTGGACGGACTGACCGTCTGCCGCATGATCCGCAGCGAGTCCGACGTGCCGATCATCATGCTCACGGCGCGCGGCAGCGAAGTGGATCGCATCGTCGGGCTGGAGATCGGCGCAGACGATTACATCGTCAAACCGTTCAGTCTGGGCGAGTTTCTGGCACGGGTGCGGGCGATGCTGCGCCGCGCGCCTGCCTCGCGCACGGTGGTCGACCAACTTGAATCGGGCGACCTCAAGCTCGACCTGATCGCGCGCCGCGCCACGCAAGGCGGCGTCGAGCTTCGCATGACGCACAAGGAGTTCGACCTGCTCGCCGCGCTGATGCGCAACAAGGGCGCGGTCCTCTCGCGCGACCTGCTGTTGGAGCGCGTGTGGGGCTATGACTACGGCGGCCAGAGCAAAACCGTCGATGTCCATGTCCGCTGGCTGCGCGAAAAGATCGAGGCCGATCCGTCAAATCCACAGCGGATCGTGACCGTGCGCGGCATTGGCTACCGCTTCGAGGGCTGAGATCGATGGAGTCGGGTGCTACCGTCGGGCTGTTGGCGCTGGCCGCCACGCTGCTGGTTGCGCTGGCGTTGCTGCTCGTGCGGATGCGCTCGCTGGAACGACGGCTCTCTGAGGGCGAGCAGCCCTTGCGCGCCGCGCTCGAACGGGCGCATTGGCGGCAGGATGGCATCTTGCGGGCAGTCGATGAAGCGGTGTTCGTGCTCGACGGGGAGCAGCGCATTTTGCTGGCGAATCCGGCCGCCGAGACGATGTTCGGCCCTGCGCCGATTGGCAGGGCGCTCATTCAGGTAGTCGACAGCCCGCAGCTTGTCGAGCTGGTGCAGGCGGCGCGGCTTGTGCGCGGCGAGGGGATGGAGCGCCGGGTCGAGCTCGGGGCGCAACTGCTCGATGCGCGCGTCATCACGCTCCAGGACGGGGCCGAGTCGATCCAGGTGCTCGCATTGCGGGATGTGACCGAGCTTCAGCGGTTGGAGCGCGCGCGCCGCGAAATGGTGTCGAACGTGTCCCACGAGCTGAGTACGCCCATCACCGCGATCGGCTTGCTGGCGGATACGCTGATCGAGATGGCAGACAAAGAGAAGCCGAAACGCGTGCGCAAGATGGCCGCCGACATCAAGCGCGAAGCCGATACGCTCTCTCAGCTTGTACAGGAGATGCGCGATCTCTCGCTGATCGAATCAGGCCAGATGCCCATCCGCCTGA
>CBINGT010000351.1:0-4342 GCA_966250245.1 uncultured Anaerolineae bacterium | reverse complement strand
AACAGCCGGTCGGCGGGAGCGGCGCTATCGATATCTTATGACCGGCGCAGTGGTTCGCGAGTGAGCTGACCATCGACCACGCGCCAGATGTTCAGCGGATTGGCATCCTGAAGCGCTTCCGGCAAGAGGGCATCAGGAACGTTCTGGAATGCGATCGGGCGCAGGAAGCGTTTGATCGCCGTCACGCCCACTGATGTCGTCTGCGGGGCGGTGGTAGCAGGGTAAGGGCCGCCGTGCTGCATCGCATACCCCACCTCGACGCCAGTTGGAAACCCGTTCCAGATCAGGCGTCCCGCTTTTTCGCGCAGCCGTGAAAACAACTCGCTGGTAAAGGTGGTTTCTTCCGCTTCAGAATGGACGGTAGCCGTCAGGTTGCCGTGCAGCGACTCCAGTGCCTCAAAGAGCGCGTCGGGCGTGGGACACGTTACGAACATCGTCACCGGGCCGAAATGCTCGGTTTGCAGCGACGCATCGCGAATAAACTGCTCTGCGGTGGTTTCAAAGACGGTAGTGGGGAAACGGTAGCCGTCTGAGGGGGGAGCATCGCTGGCAGTCCACTCCGTTACCTTTCCCGTGGCGCGTGTATGCTCGACCGCCGCTGTCAGATGGGTCAGAACCGCCTGGTTTAGCAGCACGCCCGGCTGCCGCTGAGCCATCAATTCAGCCACGCGGGCGATGAATGCCCTGCTCGCGGCATCATCCACAACGAACACCAGGCCCGGTTTCGTGCAGAACTGGCCGCATCCCAGCGTGACCGAGTTCACCAACCCCTCGGCGATAGCCTCACCGCGCACCGCGAGCGCCTGGGGCGAGATCACCACGGGATTGACACTGCCCATCTCAGCGAAGACCGGGATCGGGCGTGGACGGCGGGCGGCGGTATCGAACAAGGCACGCCCACCGCGCAAAGACCCCGTGAATCCCACTGCTTCGAGCTGCGGATGCTCGACTAGAGTCTGCCCCACTCTCACCGAATCGCCCTGAAGCATCGAGAAGAATCCCGATGGGAGTCCGTGCCGCTCGCCCGCCGCCAGGACCGCCCGCGCGACGAGTTCAGATGTACCGGGATGCCCTGGGTGAGCCTTGACGATCACCGGACACCCGGCGGCGAACGCTGAGGCCGTATCACCACCCGCGACGCTGAAAGCCAGCGGAAAATTACTCGCCCCGAATACGGCAACGGGCCCTAGCGGGATCAACATGCGCCGGATATCAGGGCGCGGCGTGGGCGTTCGGTCCGGGATCGCCGTATCGATGATCGCTTCGACAAAGGAGCCTTCGCGCAATACGTTTGCGAAAAGCCGCAGTTGTGAGGTGGTCCGGCTCCGTTCGCCTTCCAGTCGGGGCTGCCCCAGGCCGGTTTCGGCGTCGGCCATCTCGATCAGTTCCGCGCCCAGTTTTTCGATTTCATCGGCAATGGACTCGAGAAATGCAGCGCGCGCCGCAGCAGACGCCAGGCGCATCGTTTTGAAGGCGCGAGCGGCCTCGCGCACGGCTAGATCGATCTCGTCGTCTGTCGCATTGAAAAACTGCACACTGCTCGCGGCTTTCGTGCGCGGATCGACGCTGACAAACGTTTCGTTCCCTTGCGCGGACCACTGCCCCGCAACCAAGTTTTTTCCCGAAATCATGGCATATCCTTAAAATTGACTTGCATACGTGCAAAACTTTCGCTGGCGAGCACTCGCTGCCATCAGAGCGCTTTGCTCTGATAGCATGCTCAGCTACAATTAACTATCGTAACTTTTAAGATAAGAAACGGGCAAATGACAATGTGGCTTGTACGTGTCTTTATTCCAGAAAGTGGTATTAGAATTGGCGTGCATCGTGGCGACACCGTGTACGATGTCGGCCAGAAGGTTCCGACCATCCGCGCGTGGCTGCAATCGACGGTGGGCGATCCGCAGGGTGCTATCGACGCGTTGACCAGCCTTGCGGAGTCAGCGCCGACCACCTATCCCGCCGCGATGTTCGATAACCCGCCATCCCCCGATGTTCCCCACTGGCTGGCGCCGGTGGACGTTCAGGACGTGTGGGCCGCTGGCGTCACCTACGAGCGGAGCCGGCAAGCCCGCCAGGAAGAGGCCGACGACGGCGGCGACGTCTACCTGCGCGTGTATAGCGCGCCGCGCCCCGAGTTGTTCTTCAAGGCCAAGGGCGAATGGGTCGTGGGCACGTATGGGGAAGTCGGTATCCGGTCCGATGCGACGTGGAATGTGCCGGAGCCCGAACTCGCCCTGGTGATGAATCCGGCCCTGGAAATCGTCGGAATGACGGCGGCTAACGACATGAGCAGCCGCGACATCGAAGGCGAAAATCCGCTCTACCTGCCACAAGCCAAAATCTACACAGCCGCGTGTGCGCTGGGCCACGGTATCCGGCTCCAGGCCATCGACGATTTGCCGCACGTCCCGATCCGCCTGGAGATTCAGCGCGGGAATGACGTTGTTTTTTGTGGCGAAACCGATACGCGAAACATCCGGCGGCGCGCACGTGATCTCCTGACCTATCTCGGGCACAGCCTGACATTTCCAGACGGTGTGGTCCTGCTGACCGGAACGGGAATCGTGCCGCCCAACGATTTCACGCTACACGCCGGGGATAGAGTCAGCATCACCATCGGCGACGTCGATACGCTGGTCAACACGGTTAAAGTCGTTTGATGACCACCATAGACGACATACTTGGCGACGAAACCACTGCGCGGGAGACACGCCTGTTTGGCGAGGGTCCGCGCGGACGGCTGCCGCTCACCGAAACCGCGCTGCTCGAAGAACCAAGCGGAAATCTGTTTGGCATGACGCAAAACGTGGCGATGGGCTGGCATCCAGAGGAAGTCGGCCGCGACCACTATTGCATCGTGAGCACGCAGGGCGGCTTGCGCGCTGAAGACGGCTCGCCGCTGGCTCTGGGCTACCATACCGGACACTGGGAAGTTCCCCTGCTCGTCAAGCGTGCCGCCGAAACGCTGCGCGCTCACAACAGCATCCCCTTCGCCGTCTATTGCTCGGATCCGTGCGACGGGCGCAGCCAGGGCACGGCGGGCATGTTCGACAGCCTGCCCTATCGCAACGACGCCGCGATGACGATGCGCCGGTTGATCCGGTCGCTGCCCACGCGCCAGGGCGTCATAGGCATCGGCACGTGTGACAAGGGGCTCCCCGCGATCATGATGGCGCTCGCCGGAACAGCCGATCTGCCGGGGATTGTCGTCCCTGGGGGCGTGACGCTGCCCGACCCTGAGGCTGAGGACACCGCGATCATCCAGACCATTGGCGCGCGTTTTGCGCACGGCCAGATCACGCTGGACTACGCTGCCGAGATGGGATGCCGGGCTTGCGGCTCTGCGGGGGGCGGCTGCCAGTTTCTAGGCACTGCCGCCACCTCTCAGGTGATCGCCGAGGCATTGGGCATGGCGCTGCCACACAGCGCGCTGGCGCCATCAGGCGAGCCGGTCTGGCTGGATATCGCGCACCGTTCCGCGCTGGCGCTGCTCCACTTGAAAGAGGCCGGGATCCGCCTGCGCGACATTCTGACGCAGCGCGCGTTGGAAAACGCGATGCTCGTTCACGCGGCGGTCGGCGGCAGCACGAACCTGCTCCTGCATTTGCCCGCAATCGCGCACGCAGCCGGTCTGAGCCTGCCGACCGTCGAAGACTGGCAGGCCGTGAACCGCAGCGTGCCGCGTCTGGTAGACGCCCTGCCGAATGGCCCACGCAATCACCCGACGGTGCAAGTCTTCTTCGCGGGAGCCGTGCCCGAAGTGATGCTGCATCTCCGCGAAATGGGACTGCTGCATCTCGACGTTCTGACGGTTTCCGGGCAGACGCTCGGCGAAAACCTGGACTGGTGGGCGCAGAGCCCGCGCCGCCAACTCTGCCGGGAGCGGCTCACGCGTGAGGCAGGCGTCGATCCGGATGACGTGATTATGAGCGCCGAGCGGGCGCGCGCCAATGGGTTGAGCAGCACCCTGATCTTCCCGCTGGGCAACATCGCGCCGCAGGGGTCGGTCGTCAAGGCGACTGCGATCGATCCGGGCGTGATGAGTCCAGACAACGTCTACCGCAAGCGCGGGACCGTACGGGTCTTCACGAGCGAAAAGGACGCCGTCGCGGCGGTGAAGGGCATGACCGACGCGCCTGTTGAGCCAGGCAACATCATCGTCTTGATCGGCATAGGTCCCCTGGGGACCGGCATGGAAGAGACGTATCAGCTCACCTCGGCGCTCAAATATCTCTCGTGGGGCAAGCACGTGCCGGTGATTACCGACGGACGTTTCAGCGGCGTTTCGACCGGGGCGTGCATCGGCCATGTGGGGCCCGAGGCGCTGGCTGGCGGACCG
>CBINGT010000350.1:0-4344 GCA_966250245.1 uncultured Anaerolineae bacterium | reverse complement strand
CGGTCCTGCACGGCGCGCTTGACCATTTCGAGCAGGTCGCAGCGCTGGTGGATCGTGATCTGGCTGGTGGTCAGCCGCGCCGCCTCGACCATCCGGTCGAGCAGCACCGCCATCTGTTCGCTCGCGTCCACGATGCGGCCGAGCAGGTCGCTGGTTTCGGCGGCCTGGGGAAGGTAGATGTCCAGCAGGCCGGTGTAACCGATGATCGAGTTCAGCAGCGCCTTGACGTCGCACGACAGCGCATAGCTGAGCGAGGTGGCAACCCGTTCGTGCCGGTCGAGCGCGCGGTTTGTCGCTTCGAACAGGCGCGCGTTCTGGACCGCGCTCGCCGTCAGGTCCGCAATGTGCATCAGCACGTCTTCGTCGCGCTCGCTGAAGCGCCGCCCGGCGGCGTGGTGTCCGGCGGAGATCACGCCGATCGGTACGCCCGCGACGGTCAGCGGGACGTACATCACCGCCTCGACCAGATAGCCGGTCTTGACCTTGATCGGGTTGTCGCCCACTCGCCGGTGGACGCGCACGGGCTGGCCGGTCCGCACGACCTTGCCCGCGATCGTCTCCGAGACAGAGAGGCGCATCCCCTCGGCGCCGTTGATGCCGCGCGCCGCTTGAAGCACCAGCTCGTTCGTGTTCTCGTCGATCAGCCAGATCGACACCTCTTCCGCCGCCAGCGCCGTGAGCGTGACGTCCAGCGCGCAGTCGAGCACGTCGTGCATGTCCAGGTGGGCGATCAGCGCTTTGGCGATCGGCAGCAAGACCTCGGCGGGCGCGGCGCTGGATGGGCTGCTTGCGGGCAGACTGGGCGGGCGCTCGACAATCCGCACGAAAAATTCCAGCCGCCCCAGGGCGAGCAGGTCGCCATCAGACAGGCAATAGGGCGTGTTGACCCCCGCCGAGCGCCCGTTGATCCACGTGCCGTTGGTGCTGCCCCGGTCGATAACGAACAGCCGCGTGGGGGTGGGGCGCAGCGTGACGTGCATCCGCGAGACGCCCAGCGCCTCGGCGTCGAAGTCGTCCAGCGACAGGAAATCGCCCTCGCCCTCGCCGCGCCCCAGCGTCAGCTCGCCGTTGAGGTCCAGCCCGAAGCCGCGCCGCTGGTTGTACGCCAGGTCGAAGCGGACGCGCCAGACCGGCGTATCGGGCGGGAGCGTGTCCGGATCGTAAGGCGCCGGGCGGAACTCCATCTCCGGCTCGCGTAGGTCCAGCGGAAAGAGTTCTTCCGCGTCGAGCTCGCGGGTGACTTCTCGAATGAGCTTGCTGGTCTGTACGTTCATTGCGCTTGCGCTTTCGTCTACGCCAACTGCCCGGCGATGCGCTCGGACAGCGCGGCCAGGTCGGCGGCCTGTATGTCTTCGAGCTCGTCCAGCAGGTGCGCGAGCGGGTTCTCCAGTTCCTCGTCGGTGAACACGCTGTCCAGCAGCGCCTGCATGGCCGAGACGCTTTCGTCGGGCGTGGCTTCGTCATCCTCGTCGGGCGATTCCTCGGCTTCGACCGGGTCCGCTGCCGGGGCGGGCTCGTCTTGGGGCTCTCGCTCGCCCGCCATGCGGAGCGCGGCCAGCGCCAGCGCAGCTTCTTCGGCCCGGCGCGCGGCGCGCGCTCGCACCAGCCGCCGCACGTGCACCGCGACGCCCAGCACGGCCGCCAGCGCCAGCGGGGCCAGCGCCGCCGCCAGCGCCAGCATGATCCGTTGGTCTTCGAGCATCATTTCCAGCAGGGACATAGTCATTTCTCCTGAGCGGTTAGCGGTTGGCGGTTAGCCGTTAGCCAAGAGCAAGGGCAGGGCGAGGAAAGCCCCCCATCCCCCGCCCCCTTCCCCCATAAAGAGGGAAGGGGAGTTAGCCCCGTTATCCAGGGATGAGGTTCTACGTGCCGAATACGCTCACTGAGAGCCTCGTCCTCGTAGGGGCGGAGCTTGCTCCGCCCGCTGACACACATGCTGCTCCTGGCTGTTCTTGGCTGCTTCTCCGCTGCATTTCGCTGTTCTCCGCTCTCTCTAACTGCTATTTCATCTATTCGACGTTCGCCGGGGGAAACCTCACCCCTTAACCCCCGTCCCCTTTTCCCCTCTCCGTTTACGGAGAGGGGCCAGGGGTGAGGTTTTCTCGTAGGGGCGGAGCTTGCTCCGCCCGCTGACACCCACATCCTGCGAGCGCGGTGTCAACGCCCCGTCTGTGCCCTCGCGCTTTTCTGTTTTTCGCTAACCGCTAATCGCTAACTGCTAACCGCTACTAAACCACCAAAATCCGGTCGACTACGATCGGCACGACCAGGAAGCACACGCCGGAAATCAGCGTGGTGATCGCCAGGTAAAACGTCATCTTGATCTTCAGCCCGCCGTCCGCCGCGATGCTCGCCGCCGCGCCGATCACCGCCAGCAGGATGATCATGCAGACCGTGATGGTGGATAGATAATGCAGGTCGCCCGGCGAAAGAGAGGCCATCGCCATGTTCATCTGCGCCTGGCCCGCGCTGGCCGCCTCGCCGGTCGGCATGAGCTGGTTCACCATCTCGGTAAAGTTCTGCACGATCGACAGCACGAACACCATCAGCCCGGCGACGACCGCCTGCATCACGGTCATCAGCGCGGAGAACGTGCCCGCCACCAGCCGCCGCTTTGCGCGGAGCTGCGTGGTTTTGGCGGTGAACAGCGAGCACAGATAGCCGACACGCTCCGGGTCGCCACCGGTCTTGACCGCGTTGTAGAAGATGCTCGACACGTCCGCGATCAGGCGGCTGCCGGACTCGATCCCGAACTTCTGCCAGCACATCTCCGGCGGGACGAGCGCCTGCAGCCGCGTGCTGAGGCGTGTGATCTCCGGCTCCAGCGTCGGGAACGAGCTGAGGTCGATTTTGGTGAGCGCCTCGCGCAGCGTCGTGCCGGTCGAGGTTGCCATCCCGCCCGACGAACGCAGGAAGGTGCTGAACTCTTCGTCCTTCTTGTTGGTGCGCCGGTCGCTGATCAGGCTCATCACGCCGCCCGGCAACATCAGCGCCGCTACCAGGATCAGGATCCACCCCAGCGGCACACCGACCACGCCCAGCACTGACGCCAGCGCCAGCCCGACCGGCAGCAGCGTCCGCGCCAGACTGAGCGCGCGGCGTTGCTCCGGCGCGCCCTGCGATGGGGGGACGGTCATCACCTCGCGCGGGGCAGAGCGCCAGATAATCCACGCGCCGAAGCCCGCCATGATCACGCCGGTGCTGATCAGGCCGGTCATCATGGTGCTGTTCATCGAGTAAATCATCGACGACACGACCTGGATGATCACGATCAGCGCAACCGAGATCACGATCGAGGAAAACGCGTTCGACCACTGCTTGAGCGCTTCCAAGTTGCGCTCGTATTTGTTCTCGTAGTCGGCTGCCTGGACCTCGGCCTCGCGCGCCAGAAAGTCCGCCAGCGGCTCGCCGGAGCGCAGCGCGTCGGACAGCCGCAGCAGGAAGCTCCGCATGTTTTCCGACTTGGCCTGCGTGCCGATCCGGCGGCAGGCTTCGGGGTAGTCGTAGCGGAATTCCTCGACCAGCGTGTTGATCGCGGCGAAATAGCGCGCGGCAGGCGAGCCAGACTGCGCCGCGATCTCGAACGTCTTGCTGCGCGACAGGCCCGCCGCGGCCATCGCCGACATATAGGTCAACTGGTAAAACAGCGCGAACGGCGGCACCGGCTTAAAGGAGGTTTTGTCGTCGCGCTTCCGAGAGGATCTGGAAGAACTCATAAAAGTCCGTCACTCCCTTTTCGCGGTGCAGCTTTTCAAAAATGCGCGCGCGCCGCTTCACCTCGTCATAAATCGCCTTGCGGCGGTGGGGCGGAATCCCGCGCCGGATGGCGATGTGCTGCTCCAGCAGATAGCTGTTCATGTAGCCGGAAAACTCGAAGGTGTCGGTCGCCGGGTTCCAGCGGAACGCCTCAAGGAACGAGAACGTTTCCGACACCGGGTCGTAGCCCAGTATCTCGTTGATGCTCAGGATGCGGCGCGCCATTTTGCCATCCTGCAGGCGGACCGCGCCCTGGATCACCGCGAGGTGCAGGTTGTCGATGTAGGTTTTCGGGATGTTGATCGGGTCGCCGGTCAGGCGCTGGATGAGCTTCTCGACCGAGTCCGCGTGGAAGGTGCTCATGACGCCGTGGCCGGTCTGCATCGCCTGGAACGCGACCACCGCTTCCACGCTGCGGATCTCGCCGACGATGATCCGGTCGGGGCGCTGGCGCAGGGCCGCGCGCAGCAGCTCGAACATGCCAACCTCGCTGCCCTGGCCGCCCGCGCTGGTCGGTCGAGACACCTCTTGCAGCCAGTTCTTGTGCGGCACGTGCACTTCCGGCGTGTCTTCGATGGTGACGATCTT
>CBINGT010000349.1:0-4349 GCA_966250245.1 uncultured Anaerolineae bacterium | reverse complement strand
CCCTCGATCTTCGATTGCAGGGTGTTCTTCGCCGTTAGCAGGATCACCGGCACACTCGTATCCGGCCCGCGCACGTCTTCAACTGCCTCGATCAGCGGGCCGGGCATCATCACCATCCCCCCACCGCCGCCGTAGGGCGTATCGTCAACGGTACGGTGCTTGTCCGATGTGTAATTCCGAATATCATGAAGCTGTATGGACAGCAGCCGCTTTTCCTGCGCACGCTTCAGGATGCTCTCCGTCAGCGGGCCATCGAACATCGCAGGGAACAGCGTCAGGATATCGATCTGCATAGTGACCTCGCCGCTGCTGGAAGGTAGATCGGCGATAATCGTACCATTTCGCGGCTGCCCGGTCCAAATTGGAGCAGTTCATACCGATTGGAATGTACTCCATGAAACAGCAAGTTGATCTTCTAGTTCACGACATCGGCCAGCTTTGCACCATGCCCGCGCAGGATGGTGGCCCGCAGCGCGGCAACCGGCTCGGCGAATTAGGGTTGATCGAAGACGCGGCAATCGCCATCGATCAGGGCACGATCGTCGCCATTGGGACGCGCGACGAGCTATGCGACCAATACGACGGCGCCACCACGCTCGACGCGCAGGGGAAGCTCGTCACGCCGGGGTTGGTCGATCCCCACACGCACCTGATCTGGGCGGGTGACCGGGCGGACGAGTTCGAGCGGCGCATCGCAGGTGCGACGTATCAGGAAATTATGGCCGAAGGCGGCGGGATCGTGCGGACGGTCGAGGCGACGCGTGCAGCGGACCTCGCCACTCTGGTTGAGCAGTCGAAGGCGCGGCTGGTGACGATGCTGGCGCACGGCACGACGACCGTCGAGATTAAAACCGGCTATGGGCTGACGACCGAGTCCGAGATCGCGATGCTCAACGCCGCCGCCCTACTGGACAGCGAGCACCCGGTCGACGTGGCGCTGACATTCCTCGGTGCGCACGCCATCCCGCGCGAATACGCCGATAACCCGGACGGATATGTCGATCTGGTCGTGGATGAGATGCTCCCTGCCGTGGCGGAATGGCGCGGCGAGCACTGGCCGGGCACGCTGTTTTGCGACGTGTTCTGCGAAACGGGCGCGTTCGACCTGGCGCAGACACGGCGCATCCTCGAAGCGGCGCGCGAGCACGGTATGGCGCTCAAGGTGCACGTGGACGAATTCGAGTCGCTTGGTGGCGCGCGGCTGGCAGCGGAACTAGGTGCCGTTTCGGTCGATCACATCGTCGCCACGCCGGACGAAGATATCGAAGCGGTCGCCGCGTCGGACACCGTCGCGGTCGCCCTGCCGCCGACTCCGTTCGGCCTGGGGCACACCCGCTTCCCGAACGCCCGCCGCTGGCTGGACGCCGGGGCGGCGCTCGCCATTGCCACCGACTGCAACCCCGGCACGGCCTGGAATGAGAATATGCAGCTCGTCATGGCGCTGGCCACGCGCTATATGCACCTGTCTCCGGCGGAAGCGCTCGCTGCGGCAACGATCAACGCGGCGTTTGCCATCGGCCGGGGAAATGAGGTCGGCAGCCTGGAAGTCGGCAAGGCGGGCGATCTCGTGGTGTGGGATGTCCCGAGCTACCCGCATCTGAGCTATCGCTTCGGGCGGAATCTGGCAACGGTGGTGGTCAAGCGCGGGCAAATTGCCTATCATTCGTGGTGGGCGGGTCTGCCCCTCTAAACCGCGAATGAGTGTGCCTGCGCGCCATCGATGCTGACCGTCGACGACCTGCTAAACGAAATCTTCGCCGGAAAAAAGCCCGCGCTGTACGGCGAGTTCGAGGGCTGGGTGCGGGGATCGCGCCGCTTCCGCGCCTTCGCAACCGACTATCGCACCAAGATCCGCGCCAAGCTCAAGAACGCGAGCGATCCATCCCGCCAGGACGACCTGCGCGGGGAGCTGGAAACGGCCTGGCTCCTGCTCACGGAGCCGCGCTTCACCCTCGAGTACGAAAAGTACGCTGCGCTCAAGCAGCGCGGGCCGGATTTCACGGTCACGTTTAAGACGCACACGCCCTTCAACGTCGAGGTGCGCCGCCTGCGCCGCGCTGAGATGGACGATGGCGACGTCAACGCGCGCCTGACGAAGCTGATCACCGTGCTGTGCGACAAGGTCGGGCAGATGCCGCCGAGCATCGTCAACCTTCTGTGGCTGAACGCGGAGCGCGAGGTCACCGAAGACGACGTGACCCACGCGGTGCGCACCCTGCTCCAACTGGCCGAGCACAAAGACGAAGACTATTTCACGCGGCGCGGGTTCGAGAGCGCGGCCGCTTTCCTCAAGCAGTACCAGCGGCTAAGCGGGATCGTCGTGCGCCAGCCGGACGCGATCGCGCTGTGGGCGAATCCCCTCGCCCGCCACAAGCTGCCGCCAGAAATCGCAAACGCAATTAGAAAAATCAGCGGTTAGCAAGCGATTAGCGGTTAGCGAAATAAGCTGGCCTGTGAGATTCCGCGCGCTGACGGACTCCGCTCATGATGCGTATCATGACTATGCGAATAATGCAGAGAGTGGGCGACTTTGGGACGAAGAAGCGCGCGGATTTGAACGCATCGGTGAGTCCGAAAGTATATATTAATGGACGCCAATCAATTCCCTCTGCCGTAGATACACGGGACCTCACATGGATGAAGTCGCAGTGATCCGCCGTGCTCAGGCTGGCGACGAGCGCGCCGCTCGCGAACTATTCGAGATTCACCAGCTTCGTACTTACCGGCTCGCGCTCGGCTTGCTCGGAGACCCGGCCGACGCAGAAGAAGTCGCGCAGGACGCGCTGACCTATGCGCTCCTGAACATCTACCGCTACAACCCCGAGCTGAGCAGCTTCAGCACGTGGCTCCATACGATCACAGTCAGCCGCGCGCGCGACAAGCGCCGTCGTAAGATCCTGCCCAGCGTTCCGCTCGCCCAGTGGCTCGGCGTGGGAAACCAGATCCGCGATCACGCCCCCGGCCCGGAAGCCGACGCCCTGCGCCGTGAGGCTGAAAGGGGTCTGCTTCTCGCCTTGAATCAGCTCAGCCCCAAACTCCGCGAAGCTATCGTGTTGCGATTTTACGCGGACTGCACGTATAAGGAGATGGGAGAGATCATGGGATGCTCTCTCAACACCGCACGGTCGCGGCTGCGGCTTGCGATCCAGAAACTACGTGCGAATTTGGGAGATGAGACGGTTCGATGGCCGGTCGCGGAGACGATTCGCTAGGCGACAAGCATTACGACGCGGACATCCTGCTCGCCTACGCGCTCGATCAACTGCCGCCCGATCAGGCGGCGCAGGTCGGGGCGCATGTGGCGACCTGCCCGGCGTGCAAAGCAATCGTCTCCGAGGCGCAACACCTGACATGGCAGATCGACCGCGCGCTGCACGAATCGCTTGACAGCGCTCAACCTAGCCCGAACCTGCGCTTTGACCCCATTTCACACGCGTGGCACCAGCCGCCGCGCCGCGTGACGTATCCCTATCGCCTGAAACGCCTGACATCCGGCTTCGTCATCTTGCCGCTGTTGGTGCTGCTCGCGCTGGCGATCACGTTGCTGGTGTCGTTCGAGGATTCGTTCGCGCGCCACAACCTGCAGTTGACGCGCCACTATTCCGGCCCGCCTGCGCTGGTCGCTGTGGCGCTCGACGGCAGCATCGCGATCGTGCGACTGCACGGCGCCCAGACTGGCATCGTCCGCGAAATCCGGCACGCCGGCAATCCCCACAACCTGAGCTTCTCGCCCAATGGCCGCTGGCTGGCCTTCCGGCGGGGCGGTACGTTGCACCTCGTCGAGACGCGCGCCGAGGGGCTGCACGTCAAGCTCGACCTGCGGGAATCGGCGGCGTGGGCGTGGTCGCCGGATGGCGCTGCGCTGGCCTACACCGACGGGCGCGGGCAGCTTTTGCGGTTCGATCTCGCCAGCCAGACGCAAACGCTTCTCGTCCCCGCTGCAGATGGCGCATGGGGCGCGCCAGTCTGGTCACCGGACGGCACGCAGATCGCGTACGCTGTTCCACACGGCATCTGGCGCGTGGACCCGGCAACCGGCTATCGCGTCGAGCTGGCTCGCAACCCTGCGCCCAATTCGGCTTTGCTCGCTCCCGCCGCGTGGCTGGATCCCGATACACTGCTGCTCGCCTGGGATGCGCACAACGGGGAGCAAACAAGCCGGGCAGCGCTGTATCACGTGGACATCAGCGCGCGGCAGGCTGTCTCGCTCGGCGCGGAGCTTCTGGCGCGCGGCGGCGCGATCGTGTGGCCGATCGGTGCGGATGGGCATGCGCTCGCGGTGCGCGGGGATCGGCTCGTCGCGCTCGACCTGGTGTCGGATGCGGCGCGCCCCGTGCCAGAGCAGCTTC
>CBINGT010000348.1:0-4350 GCA_966250245.1 uncultured Anaerolineae bacterium | reverse complement strand
GGCCGCCGTGCAGCTCGGTCCGCGCCCCTACTACCTGGTCGACAACATGGAGCCGGGGCCGCTCAAGAGCCAGCTCGAGGCGTGCGCGGACGGCCCCTTCCACAGATTGGATTTCTCGATCGGCCACCGCGGCGCGGCGCTGCAGTTCCCGGAGCATACGCGCGAAGCCTACATGGCCGGCGCGCGCATGGGCGCGGGCATCCTCGAGTGTGACGTGACCTTCACGAAGGATCGCGAGCTGGTCTGCCGCCACTCCCAGTGCGACCTGCACACCACGACCAACATCCTCGCTATTCCAGAGCTAGCGGCCAAGTGCACGCAGCCATTCACCCCGGCCGTGATCGATCCGGAGACGGGCGAGGTAGTCGAGCGCGCGTCTGCGATGTGCTGCACCAGCGATATCACCTTGGACGAGTTCAAGATGCTGGTCGGCAAGATGGACGCCTTCAACCCTGCCGCGCAGACTGTTGAGGAATACATGGGCGGCACGGCGAACTGGCGCACCGACCTCTACGCCGCGAACGGCGGCGGCACGCTGATGACCCACGCCGAGTCGATCGCGCTGTTTCAGGAGCTGGGCGTGAAGATGACGCCGGAGCTCAAGGAGCCGAGCGTCGAGATGCCGTTCGATGGCGACTACACGCAGGAAGCCTACGCGCAGCAATTGATCGACGAGTATAAGGCAGCGGGCGTCCCGCCGGAAGATGTTTTCCCGCAATCATTCTTGCTGGAAGATGTGCTCTACTGGATCGAGAACGAGCCGGAGTTCGGCGCGCAGGCCGTGTACCTCGACCCGCGTAGCATCGGCGAGGACTTCGATCCGAACGATCCGGCTACGTGGTCCCCGACGATGCAGGAACTGGCCGATCAGGGCGTGCAGATCCTCGCCCCGCCGATGCAGTTCCTGGTGACGCTCAACGACGCGGGTGAGATCGTTCCGTCCGCCTACGCGACAGAAGCGAAAGCCGCGGGCCTGGAGCTAATCACGTGGACGCTTGAGCGTTCTGGCCCCCTGACCGACGGCGGCGGTAGCTACTATCAGACCGTCAGCGACGTGATCAACAACAGCGGCGATATGTACAACGTGCTCCACGTGCTGGCGCAGGACGTCGGCATCCTGGGCATTTTCTCCGACTGGCCCGCCACGGTGACGTACTACGCCAACTGCATGGGCATAGAGTAACTAACCCACATCCAAGACGTTCGCAGCGGGGTGCCGAAGCGCCCCGCTTTTTGTTACACACCCGCCCGCGATTCTATGCGGTGAAAAAGCCCGCCAGACGCTACCCGCTACCATAGGTTACCTGCGCCTGGTGTGTAGCTGTTGGCGACCACCGAGTTCGCGATCAGCGTGTCGCACTGGACAGTCCCCGTGGCGCGGACCATCCCGCCATTGAGCGCGATCAGCCCGCCAGAAATCTCGAGCGTCGCCGCGCTGACCTGCACGCGGATCGGGCTGCTCACGCTGACGCCGTCCGGCGCGAGGCGGATCAAGCTGCCGCTGGTGTCGCGGATCACGACGGCGTGCGTATCGTCGCTCAACACCAGCGATTGCCCTTCAGGCGTGCGGATCTCGATCGACACATGATCGTCGCGCAAGGTGACTCTCAGCCCGCTGCGGGTGACGATGCTCTTGCGGCTGTTCTGCGGATCCATCGTCTCCGGCGCGCGGTCGTCGCCGCCCCACAAACTGCCGACGACGATCGGGCGACCTGGATCCCCGGCTTCAAACGCGACCAGCACCTCGTCGCCCACGTCCGGCAGCATCCACATGCCGCGCTCGTTCCCCGCGAACGCGACCGCCACACGCGCCCAGACTGGCTCGCGCGCAGGCTTCCCCTCAAGCGCCGCGACGGTTACCGCCACGCGCCCCTGCCCCTGCGGATCCTGGTTATCCTTGACGGTGCCGGTATACACGCCGAAATAGCGCCCGCCCGAGCCGGGCGTCGCGCGGTCGAGGTTAGGAGTTGGCTTCATCATCGTGGGGTCTCCTTGCCGACAGGCGCGGGCGGCGCTTGTCCTTGCGCTCAGCGAGCGCCGGGCGGGATAAAAAACGAGCGGCAAGCCCCTTTTGGCTCGCCGCTCGACACGTGGAAGCCGTTATTCGGTCGCCTCGCTGGCGGTCAGATTGCGAAAGTCGCCGGAAAGCAGCGACGCCCCAAACCACGCGAGGCTCTGGTTGAAGTAGTACTGCGGCGACGCGCCCCAATAGCCTTCTTCGAGCGCATTGCTGGCGTAGTCGTGCAGCATCGCGCCCAGGCGAACCTGCAGGTCTGTGTCGCCTGACGCCAGCGCCGCGACCGCCCACATCCCAGCCATCAGCTCGTTCTGATAGCCGACCACCGGGTTCCCCTGCATGTCGTACATCACGGCGAACGCTTCCGGCTGCTCGATGCTGTTCAGGAACGCAGCGCTCCGCCGCGACCACTCACACGCGCGCGGCTCGTTGAACCACAGGCAATCCAGCCCGATGCGCCAGGGGACGCGGATCGCGTCGAAGGTCATCTCGTAGCGGCAGGCGTCGCGCGGGCGCCCTTCCCGGTCGCAGTAGTCGTATGCGGGCCTGCCGTCCACCGTGGACCAGTCCGGCGACAGGCCGAGCCGGTTGCCGTTGGGCACGCTGTAGAGCGAGCGATAGCCCTGGTGGATCAGCGGCCGCCAGCGGTCGCCGCCCTCAAACTGGTCGAAGATCCGGAACCACGCGGGCGCGAAGTACGACAGGTTGATGATCTCGCGTCCGCCGCCGCCCCACCCGTCGCCCGGCGTCAGGTAGCGACCTTCTTTCACCTCGTAGAGGTAGATCGCGTCCAATAGCGACTGCGCACGCTCGGCGTAAGGGCGCTCTGCGTGCTGCGTCCACTCGCCGCGATCGACGCGCGCCTGGGCGAAGATCAGCGCGGCGGCGATGTCGACCTCTGCGTCGGTAGCGGAGCCTTCGCCAGTCACTTTGCCGGTGTTATCGACGCGCCAGTTAAACAGGCCGGTCACCTCGTCGAGCATGATTTCGTGTGCGGCGTCGTAGATCGTGTCGAATGTAGGCCGATCGTCCATCATCACGGCCATCAGCAGCCCATAGCCGACGCCCTCGCTGACCGCCTGATAGCCGATGTTCGGGTCGAAGACCAGGCCCAGATTGTCGCCACAGTCCGCCCCGCAGAAGATGTAATTCGCCTTGTAGCCTTCCCACGTCGCGCGGACCAGCGCGCTCCAGTCAAACGACGTCCAGTCCACCGGCGCGGGCGCCTCTGGCGGCTCGGATGGTTGCGGGATGTCCATACGCCCTACCTCAAAGAAGATGCCACGTCCGAACAGGCTCGGATTCTGCCACGATCCATTGTTGGGATCGGCTTTCGACCAGCTTAACAGCACGTTCCGATCGCGCACTGCGGCGCCGTTCGCCTGCGCCTGGAAGCCGATCTCTGCGCCGTGAGCGGGCGTCACCCATTCACCCAGCGAGACAACCGCTTCGAAGCCCCAGCCGTCGTCGGTCTTAAAAACGAACGCCTGCACCGGCAGCGACCCGGCGCGCACGCCGGTTGTCGTGATCGCGGTTGGATCGGTGTTGCCGATATCCGCCGCGTTGATGTTGACCTGGTGGATTCCGTCAGCGTAGCTGCGCGCCCAGAGATCGCCCGTCAGATTGACGAAGAACTCAAGCGAGTCCTCGTTCCAGAAATCAGTTCCGTGCTGCCCGGCGATGATCGTCCGGTCTGGCATGGTCATGGCGATATAGAGGTCGCTGCCGTTGGCGGCCAGTCCGAAGGTGAACGACCCGTTTTCCTCGGGCACGGCGGACGGGTTGGGGCCCCAATCGACGGTGTGGAACGGAACGCCTTCCCAATCCGCCAGGTCGCCGTCGAGCGTGATCTCGACCGGGAAGGGGATGTAGACCGTTTCCCCTTCGACGCCTTCCGGCGCCAGCAGGCCGCCATCCTGAGCGAGCGCCGGGGGAACCAACACGGCGAGCAGTGCGAAAAGCAGGACTATGCGAAGTAGCTTCATAAATCTAACTTCTCCCGTGCCGACTATCCCGCGCAGACACAGCACGAACCACCAGCGCGGCGCCGAGGCGCCTCGCGCGGCCCGTGTGTGACTTCCATTGTACTTGAATTTCTGGCGAACCATGCCGCTTGGAAGCTATGAGCAGACTACCCAAAATAAAACGTTCTATACTGGTGATGCACCCTGACTTCCGACCCTCCGTCCGAACAGTCTCGTCGCTCTCTCCGTGGAGAATCAGCCACGGCGCTTTCACTCGCGCCGCGGCGGCCGTGATGTCGAGCGATCCTTTTCGATTTGTCTCCACGTCATCGAGCAGAGCCGTTCCCATCTTGAAGACTTGTTTCGTGC
>CBINGT010000347.1:0-4373 GCA_966250245.1 uncultured Anaerolineae bacterium | reverse complement strand
AGTAACTCCACTCTTCTTCACCTGATTGCCGTTTCTTTGGTAAGGGCACAAAATCTCGGCCACCGTCTAGCCTAATAAAGAGCAAATCCATTATCGGTGTTCCTGCTATCTTCAGGAGAACAGATTGTTCGGATGTGTTTGGATCGGGAAAGCCTTTAGTCCACGGCTCAGCAAAGGGTCTAGGCTCATCAACATCTTTTTTCGGAACGACGATTTGATAGAATGCATCTTCTTCGCATGTCCAAACTTCTGCATCCTCTAGAAGCCATTGTCTCCACTCGGCAGAATCCAGTAGCTCAATAAACTTACGATAAGTACGCTCCGGGGGTGGTGCCGCAAGCCCACGAGCCATACCCGCAATAAGCCCGAAATCGGTTTTCAGCTCACACGCTGTTCCGAGATCAGAGCAGAGCTTAGCAAAGAACCCTTTTAGATCCTCCGGATCTGTAACTAGTGTGCCCTGTATATTAGCGATTGGTCCCGTAATCGTCGCTTTTGGGTGATACAGAAAATATGCATTACTTCGGCCGGACTTCTTCCAGAAATAACCAAATTCAAAACCCACCCATAGGCTGTTCTCCGATAAAGGCGTAAGAAGCACTACGAGCGCAACAGCCTTATCCAGATGGTCAATGACAAAATCAAACCATTGAGAGCCAGACGGAATAGCAGCCGGTCGCGTTGACGCAAATACCTTGAAGCCGGGGAGATTGGCTTCTATCTGTTGCGCTATTTCTCGGGCTAATTTCGCGTCCTTTGAAGAATGGCTAAGGAATATTAGCGGCTCGGATGCCATAGCGCCTTCCTTTCCTGCGGGCGGAGCAAGCTCCGCCCCTACGGATCGCGCGCCATCCCCTACTCCCTATTCCCCACTCCCTACTCCCCACTGCTCTGCGGCAACCGCTCCGCGATCAGCTCCACCACGTCCTTCACCACCGGACCGCCCTGCCCCGCCTCGGCCTGGGCGTCGGTGAACATCCGCATGCAGAATGGGCACCCCACGGCGAGCGTCTCCGCGCCGGTAGCCTGCGCCTCGGAGTAGCGCGTCACGTTCACCCGTGCGTCGCCCGGCTCATCTTCCTTCCAAAACTGCGCGCCCCCCGCCCCGCAGCAGAACGAATTGTTCCGCACGCGATCCATCTCACGGACCGGCGCGCCGCTCACCTGCTCGATCAGCGTGCGCGGCGACTCGTAGACGCCGTTGTGCCGCCCCAGGTAGCACGGATCGTGGAAGGTGACGTTCGGACGCTGGCCGTTCTCCGGCGCGATTTTCAGCCGCCCGGACGCGATCAACTCGGTCAGATAGTCGGTGTGATGGACGACATCGTAGTGGCCGCCGTATTGCGGATACTCCGTGCCGAGCGTGTGCAGGCAGTGCGGGCATGTCACCAGGATGCGCGGTGGCGCGACCTCGTTGAGCGTCTCGATGTTGGCGCTCGCCATCTCGTAGAACAGGTACTCGTTCCCCGCGCGCCGGGCAGAGTCGCCGGTGCACCGCTCGCGCTCTCCCAGCACGGCGAATTTGACCCCCGCCGCGCGCAACACCTGCACCAGCGCCCGCGCCGTCTGCTGGGCGCGTGGCTCCAGGCTGGCCGCGCAGCCGACCCAGTACAGAATCTCGTAGTCGTCGGTGTCGTCCACGGTCGGCACGTCGAGGCCCGCCGCCCACGCCATCCGGCTGTCGGTCATCTGCCAGGGGTTGCCGCTGGTTTCCATGCCCCGGAACGCACCCTGAAGCTCGGCGGGAAACTCGCTCTGCATCAGCACCTGATCGCGGCGGATTTCCATGATGTCGAACATTGGCTCGTTGCCGACCGGGCAGATCTCCACGCACGCGCCGCACGACGTACACGCCCACACGGCAGAGGGGGAGATCGCGAAGTCAAGCAGCGGGCGGGGCGACTCTTCACCTGCCGCCAGCCCGCGCATGACCCCCTTCAGCTCGAAGCGCTTGCTGATCTCCAGCGCCGAGGGGGAAAGCTCCTTACCTGTAACATAAGCCGGGCAGACGTCCTGGCAGCGGTTGCACATAATGCACGCAAAGGCGTCGAACAGGTGCGTTTGCTGCAAATGCTCCAGCTTGGCCGCGCCGAACTGCTCCCGCGACTCGTCCTCAAAATCGATCGGGTCCAGCGCCCCGAGCGCGCGGCGATCCGGCCGGGAGAAGTAGTTGAGCGGGCCCATCAGCAGGTGGATGTGCTTGCTGTACGGGAAATACGGGATGAACGCGAGGATCGTGCCAAGCGCCAGCCACCACGTCAGGTGCATCCACGTTTCCAGCGTGCCGAAGCTCAGCCCGTCCCACAGCCGCGCGACGAGGCCCGCCGCCGGTTGCCAGGGGTCTCCGGCGCGGTCCGCGATCCGGAACGACTGCCCCAGGAAGCGCGATCCGACGTGGACGAGGATGAACATGCCGACGATCAGCGAGTCGCGGCGCATACCGGGCAGCGCGCGCTCGTGGAGCGGCACGTTTTCGTGGAACGTCAGCGCGGGCGCTTTGGCGATGAACCGCCGCACGAGGAAGTAAATGACCCCCGCCAGCACCGCCACGCTCAGGACGTCGCCCAGGAAGCGATAGATGCCGCCTATCAACCCGCTGCCGAGGAAATGCACGTCGAAGAAGCCTTCGATCAGGTCGCCCAGGTTGATCAGGAGGTAGTAGACGAAACCCCACACGATGAACAGGTGCACGAGGCTGGTGGCGCGGCGCGCGCGCAAGGTCGTGCGCTGCGTCAAGGCGACCTCGACCGCCCGGAACGCGCGGCGCGGCAGCTCGTCGAAGTGCAGCCGCCCGTCGCCCCGGCGGATCGCGCCGATCATCCAGCGGAAGGTGACCCACGCAATGCCGAGCGTCACGGCGACCAGGAGAATGAATAGAGCTTTTTCAAACGCAGAGAGCATGAGCGGAAGTCCTTAAAAATCAGCAGTTAGCGGTTAGCGACTAGCAGTTAGCAAAAGATAAGAGCGCCGTGATCGCCGGGGAAACTCACCCCTTAATCCCCGGCTCCTTTACCATGGGTGAGTTTTTTCGCACCGATGCAAGGCGTTATTGCTTTGGAATGATCACGCTTTATCCCTTATACGCAACCCTCGCAGCGCGAAGGCTACCGGGATATGCTACCAGAGCTAATTCTAACCGATCCGGCGCGAGGTCGCGCAACCGCTCCCGTGCTCCGCCCCTACGGAGCGCGCGGCGCCTTCCCCTCGCCCCGCGACGCAGTCGCAGAGGGAGAGGGGCCGGGGGTGAGGGGAAACAACCACCACACCCCCCTACTCTCTATTCCCCACTCCCCACTCCCCGCTTTTGCTAACCGCTAATCGCTAACGGCTAACCGCTCAGCAAATCCCGCCGCAGACGGTTGGACAGATACGTCTGGAGCCACGTCGCCAGGTGATGCACGATCTCCTGCGGGACGCTCATCGCGAAAAGCTGCGCCTGCTCCGCCAGCGTCAGGCAGCCGCAGAGCTGGTCCTCAAGCGATGGCTCGCGCAGTACGCCTTCGATGTAGCGGCGGAGCGAGGCTTCCGGCATCGTGTTGAGGATGTCCGGAATGGCGTCGAGCTCGTGATGCACCAGGCTATGCGTCACCTGGATCATGGTCGAGACGAGCGTCGGCGCATTGAGCAGCAGCGTGAATGGGACCGGCTGGTCCAGCAGCAGCGACATATCCGTCAGCAGATCGAGCAGGTCTTCGATATCCATCAGCGACTGCGCCAGCAGCCGGACCGGGATCAGCGCTTCGTCCGGTTCCAGCGTCAGCGGCTGGGGGTGCGTGGGCGTCTCGATATGGACCAGCGAGACAAAGTCCCCCGCCCACTCCATAAGCTGCTCGACGTCGGTCAGGTCGATTTCCGCTTCCCGAAGCGGGCGCCTCGACGGCCGCTCGTCGTACAGATCGAAGTCGTCCCAGCTTTCGTCGTACTCGTCCAGCAGCCCGAACTGCTCCAGCACGAAGGGATCGGTGATCGTGCCCGCGTCATAGCCGGGTCGCTGATCGCGCAGGATCAACTGCGGCCAGCGATCCGGGAACCGCTGGCGCATCCGCTGCATGTAGCCGAGCAGCAGATCCACCGGGAACCCCGCGCCATACACCACGCACTCGTACACCGAGGCCGGGTTGAGCCACGCCCACCAGTTGAGGTCGCGCCGGGGCGCCTGCTCCACGATCTCGCGCCCGACAAGGTAGCCCGCCAGCCGCTGGTGCGCCTTGATCTGCCACTGCCAGAATTTCCAGTCGAGCACGGCGTCCCAGGGCACTTCGGACGGGACGATGTCGTCCAGCGAGAGGACGCCATGCTCCGGCGAGAGCACCAGGATATGCGCGAACTGCTGGTCTTGCGCGTCGATGGTCGCCTGCTGAAAGTCGTTGCCG
>CBINGT010000346.1:0-4392 GCA_966250245.1 uncultured Anaerolineae bacterium | reverse complement strand
GTCATCAGGCGGTTCATCAGGTCATAGCGCCCCGCGATCCGCCCGAACATTTGCTGGACATAGCGAGCGTGCTCGGTAGCAGCGGTCTGGCTGGTCATCGGCTGATCGGTTTTATCGTCCAAGTGAGGCGCTCCTACGGCCATGTGCCCATCACCTGGCGCAAAATCGCAAACTCCCCGATGTGGTAGGCGTTGTGGTCTGCCACGAGCAACGCTTCGCGCAGCAGCGTATAGCCCGGCGCGTGCGGCAGATCGTCGGTCAGGCTGTTCGCCGGATCCGCCACCAGCGCCTGCATCTCGCCCAGGTCGCGCCGGATCGCGTTGATCGTCTCGTTCCAGCGCTCGGGATCAGCCTGCGCGTCGGGCGGAGGCCAGTGCCCTTCCGGCCACGAGGGGGATACCCAGTCCGGATCGCGCGTGAACTCGAGGATGTCTTCCTGCGTGATGCGGATGTGCTCCAGAAGCTGCCACGGCGAGTACGGCACGTTGGGCGGGCGCTCGTTGATCCTGTCGAGCGGAAAGTCGGCGATCGCCTCTTCAAATGTCATATGCGCGTTGCCGCCGCGCAACAGCGCCAGAACCTGCTCGCGGGATACGCTGTCGTCGAGGTTGGTGCTCATGGGTCCCCTTTCGCCGGTGCCCCGGCAACTCTCGCGAATGGGCAGCCTGAACAGAGCGGCGTTTCAGTTTCCTCTGTAGGGGCGATGCTTGCTCCACACGCAGCCCATCATCCCTTACGCGATCTATCGGAATTGGCTGGCATACGTAGCGCTCGCCGGGGAAACCTCACCCCTTAACCCCAGGCCCCTTTTCCCCTCTCCATGCATGGAGAGGGGCCAGGGGTGAGGTTCTGCACGCCGACGGCGTCCGCTCACACCTTTCGATAGCTCACTTGGGCGGTCATGGGCGGAGCAAGCTCCGCCCCTACCTCGTGACAAATGGTTAATTCTCGCCCGCCAGCCGCCAGCGCCCGACGATCCGCTCCAGCAGATCGACCACGAGATACAGCGCCAGCCCCAGCAGCGACATCGCCAGGATCCCGGCGTACATCTGCTCGAAGCGCAGCCGCTGCCAGGTGAGCGTCATGATATAGTACCCCAGCCCCTCGCGGGTGGAGTATTGTTCCGCCATGAACAGCACCGCGATCGCCGTCCCGACGGACACGCGCAGCGCCGTCAACACGGCGGGCAGCGAGGCGGGCAGGTAGACGTAGCGGAACAGCGCGCGCCGCCCCGCGCCGAGCGACCGCACCGACTGGATCAGCTCCGGCCGCAGGCTCGCCGCCTCGTCGCGCACGACCAGCAGAATCTGGAAGAACAGGATCAACGCGATCAGGAAAACCTTCGACGTCTCGCCGATGCCCATGATCACCAGGATGATCGGCAGGAAGACGATCTTCGGGATCGGGTGCACCAGCGCGATCAGCGGGGAAAAGATGCGATTGAGGACGCGAATCTGCCCCAGCCCCAGGCCGATCGGCCACGCCAGCGCGACCGAGACGCCAGTCGCGATCAGCACGCGTTGCGCGCTGACAAGCGTGTGATCCCACAGGCTGCCCTGCATTTCCTCGATGAAGACCGGGATCACCTGCCAGGGGTACGGCATGATCTCGCGATCCAGCGCCGCCGCCAGCGCGATCCAGCACAGCACGAAGATGCCGATCGCCAGCGCCAGGTTCAGCAAGCGGCGGCCCATCCCCACCAGCGCGAGTCGCGTGGGATCCGGCGCGGCCAGCACGGCGTCCGGCCGGGTGGTTGTCAGGCCGTCAGGCCCAGAAGTGTGCGTAACTGGTTGCATCGTTCCAGAAAAGTCGCTGTCGTACGATAGCCGGGATCGGCCGATTCAGGATTGGACACGATCACCGGCGCGGTGTTGGGTGGGTGGCCGAGCACGAGAATCTTGCGGCCCAGGATGGCCGCTTCCTCGATCGCGTGCGTCACAATGATGCTCGTCAGCTTGATCTCACGCTGAAGCTGCAAGACCAGATTTTGCAGGTCTTCGCGCGTCGGCGCGTCGAGGCTGCTGAACGGCTCGTCCATCAGCAATAGATCGGGTTGCAACGCGAGCGTCCGCGCGATGGCGGTGCGCTGGCGCTGCCCGCCGGAGATCGCGCCGGGGAACTTGCGCCGCTGCTCTGCAATATTCAGCCGCCGTAGCCAGCTATCGACCACCTCGCGCGCTTCGCGGCGGCCGAGCACCTTCTCGGCGCGGGGCGCGTGCTTGCCGTCCGGCCCGTAGAAGCGCCGCACGCGCAGCCCCAGCGCGACGTTATCCTCGACCGTCGCCCAGGGGAGCAGGCCGTAGTCTTGCAGGATGAGCCCGGTTTCCGGGCGCGGCCGCTCGATGCGCATCCCGCCGACCCTGATCTCTCCGGCGGTGGCGCGGCGCAGCCCGGCGATCAGCGTGAGAAGCGTGGTCTTTCCGCAGCCCGACGGCCCGATGATCGACCACGACTCTCCCTCAAGCACCTGCCAGGTGAAGTCCTGGAAGATCGGCACGCTGCGCGGCCCATAGCGGAACGTCAACCGGTCGACCGAAACCATCGTGGCCGGTTCGGTTGTTACCATCGTCATCGTGAGGTCCGTGTGTCTTACGCCGGGCGAGGCGGCGTGCCCGGCCCGGCGCTCGTTCGTTGAACAAAGCAATTAGCCATTAGCGATTAGCAATTAGCGCTTTTGGCTAACCGCTAACTGCTCGCCGCTAACCGCTATTCCAGCGACAGCAGGTACGCCACCAGGTTTGCCAGATCGGTGTCGCTCAGGCTGGTGTAGGCGGGCATGATGCCGGGGTTGAAGCCGTCGACCACATGCGCGTCCGGCTCGACAATCGACTGCTCGACGTACTCCGCCCCGCTCAGCCCTTCGACCATCTCCCCGGCGCGATCCGCCAGCCCTGCCAGCGACGGGCCGACCATCACCGTGTCTCCCTCGGTCATGTGGCAGCCGCTGCACCCCAGCGAGGCGTACACCTCGGCGCCCGCTTCAGGATCGCCCGCTACCTCGTCACCTTCCTCACCATCCGTCCCGAAGACCGGCGCGTCAGGCGGCGCGATCGCCTCGAGGTAGGTCGGATCGACCGATTCCTCGTAGCTGACGCGTTCCTCGATGATGCCCACCTCGATCAGCCAGTCGACCGTGTCTTCCCAGGCGAGCGGCTGCGTGATGTCGTACAGCGGGAACGGCGGAAGCTGGTAGCTGTCGCGGACGCTCTCCGGCACGCTGGTGTGCTCGATCCACAGGTCGCGGTACGCCTCAGGATCGTTGTTGATGTCTTCGGCGGCGCGCATGTACGCCCGCAGGAACGCCTCGGCCTTCTCTGGATGCTCCTCAAGCACGTCGCGGCGGATGGTCAGCACGCTCTGGCTGAAGTCCATCCCCACCAGCGCGCTGTCGTCTTCGACCAGGATCGCGCCTTCCTCGATGGCCGCCTGCGCCAGCGGATCGGGCAGCACGACGACCGGAAGCTGGCCCTCAAGCAGAAGCTGGTAACGGACGGGGATGTTCGGCTCCGGCCACCAGCTTACGTCGTCGGCGCTCAGCCCGGCGTGCTCGATAATGCGCTGGCCGATGTAGTGAATGACCGAGTTCTCGCTGATGCCGATCTCCTGCCCGACCAGGTCTTCGACCGACGTAATGTCGCTGCCCGGCGAGGCAAGGATGCGGAACTGTGGCGCTTCTTCATAGCTGCGGCGCCCCATCGCGACGATCACGACGCGGATCTGGTCCTGATTGAAGATCGCAGTGCTGATCAGGTCGTTGAGCATCACGTCGATCTCCCCGGCAAGCAGCATCTGGTCGCGTTCCAGCGCGCTGCTGACCGGGATCAGCTCCATCTCGACGCCTTCTTCTGCGAAGTACCCGGCTTCCTCGGCTACGTAGAACGGCAGCACGTCAAGGACCGGGATCAGACCGGCGCGCAGCGGCTCGTCGTCCTGAGCAGCCACGCCCGGCGCAATCGCGCCTAGCAGCAGCGCCAGCGCGAGCGCAAGTGAAAAGGTAACACGGCGCATGGAATGTCTCTCCTTGTGGATATGATCCAGACGCGGCGCTCGCCGGGAAACCTCACCCCTTAACCCCCCGGCCCCTTTTCCCCTCTCCACGTGTGGAGAGGGGTCAGGGGTGAGGTTCTGCGCGCCGACGAAATACGCTCATTGCTCCCGAAAGATCGCTTCGTCGCTAGAGTTTGGCGACAAGCTCTGGCGAGCGGCTAACGGCTACAGGACCGCCAGCAGAGTGCCGATGAATAGCGTGATCGCGATGTACGAGTTCATGTTAAAGAACGCGACGTTCACCCGGCTGAGATCGTCCGGCGAAACGAGCCGGTGCTCGTACACCAGCAGCCCGGCCGTGATCGTCGCCGCCAGGTAGTACGGCCAGCTTAGCCCCGCCACCAG
>CBINGT010000345.1:0-4393 GCA_966250245.1 uncultured Anaerolineae bacterium | reverse complement strand
TGCGGATCACCTTCTGAGGGGGCAGTCAGCGGATGGCGCGCGTGCATCACCACCGGCACGCCGTCTTCCCATTCCAGGCGGCCGAGGAACATCGCGCGCCCATCCGCGACCCAACCGTGATACACCATCCACTCGCTGCCGTCGTTCCAGCGCACAATGTCCTGCCCGCCCGGCCCGACCAGCCCCTCGGGGAGATTCGTCTTCAGCAGCGGCTGGCGGCTCGGCTTGGTGTAGGGGCCAAAGATCTCGTCGCTGACTGCATACCCGATCGCGTACTGCGGGGTAGCGTAGTCGTTGGCAGAGTAAAAGAGATAGTAGCGCCCGTCGTGCTTCCAGAGGGTCGGCGCTTCGATCAGGCGCCCTTCCCAAAACTGGTCGCGCTCCAGAAGCTGCACCGGCTCCCCCACCAGACTCAGCCCATCGGGCGCAAGCTGCTGGATGTAGAGCCACGTCTTGCCGCCGAGCGCGTTCCCGTCGTTCTTCCACAGCAGGTACGGCGTGCCGTCGTCGTCCACGAACGACGCCGCATCAATCGAGCCACCCTGCTCCGTCTGGCAGATCAGCGGACCGTCGCCCTGCGGCTCGAATGGCCCTTCCGGCGTGTCGCTGGTCGCCACGCCGATGCACTGCACGCCCTGATAGCGCGCGACGTGATACATCACGTACTGCTCGCCGTCGAAGGTCGTCACCTCGGGCGCCCACGCAAAGCCAAAGTCCTGCACGGCCCACGCGGGCAGGCGGGGGAGCGCATCGGGCAGCATCTCCCAGTGGACGAGGTCCGTCGAGCGCGCGACCTGGATATTCACCCCGCCAGAGTTAGTCGCGTAGGCGTAGTAGGTATCGCCCACGCGCAGCACGTCCGGATCGGGGAAGTCCCGGTCGATCACCGGATTGCTATAGCCGGTGGACGGCGTGGGAGTTGGACCCTGCGCCGCCGCAGACCCGGTTGTTAGCCCGATAACCAGCGCGACGGTCAAAGCGATCAGCGCCAGCAATAGCTGTATCATGTGCTGAACCCTTGTTTTAGCGGCCCGGCTGGCTGCTCGGTCGATGTGTTGTCCGGCTGGCCGTACGGCGCCAGCACATTCACCAGCGCCTCGGCCACCTGCCCGAGCCGCTTTCCGCCGAGCGTGATGTCCGCGGCAATCCGCGCGCGGCGCACCGGCGCGGTGCTCGGCAGCTTGAGCGCGAAGGCTGTCTCGGCGGTGCCGTGCGCGTCGAGCGTGATGCGCTGCTCCGGCTGCTGCGCGCCCCACCCTGACGGCGTGACGAGGCGGATCGTCGCATCCACCGTGCGATTAAACGGGTTTCGCACCACGACCTTGATGTCGCAGTACTGCCCGGCGCGCGCCGTGATCCGGTAGGGGTGGATGGTCGCGGCCTGGTCTTCGCCGCCCAGGTCGAACGCATCCAGCGGCAGCAGGGCGCGGTGATGGGCTTCGAGCGCCTCGCCCCGCGCGTCGAGCCGGTCGAAGTAGTCCGGCTCGACCCAGTACGGCCCCCAGTGCCCGGACAGGATCACATCCGGCGACAGCTTGCGATACAGCGCCGCCGACGCGCGGTAGTCTGAGATGTTGAAACGGTTGGCGTAGACGTAGTTCCACGACTGCCCGTTCGTGTTCTGATACTGGTCGCCCACCGCCAGCACCCGCTGGCCGTCCACCTCGAACGAGATGCCGACCGCATAGCGGGTGTGGCCCGGCAGCGGATAGCATGTCAGCGTGTACTCTTCCCACTGGATCGGCTGCTCAAGCGGGAGCACCCGGTCCACAGGGATCGGGTCGTACCACAGGCACGGCAGGTCGTAGTATTCGGGGAACTGGAGAATGGTGGCGAAGTTCTCCGCCGCCCAGACCTTCGTCCCCTCGACCTCGCGCAGCAGGTTGCACCCCGCGACGTGATCGTCGTGGTAGTGCGTCAGGATGACGGCGGAAATCTCCTTCACACCGAAGTCGCTTTTCAGCTTCGGAATGGTGTACAGCCACGGCCGCCGCGAGGCGCGGTCGGTCCCAGCAGCGAACCCGGTCACGAAGTCATAGCCAAAGTCGATCATCAGCGCCTTGCCGCTCTCCGACAGCAGCACGTAGGCGTTGGCGACGCTGGTCCGGTTCCACAGCAGATGCGGCGTCACCACGTCGTACGGCTGGTCGAGGAAGCGGAACAGGCGCGAGTTCTCGCCACGGTCCTGAAGCAGCTTCCACAGCCGGTCGATCAGCAAGTCGATCGCCAGCGCGGGCTGGTCCATCGGCTCGCCATGCGACGGCAGCAGGACGTCGGCGCACTGGCCCTTGAGCGAGATCAGCGAGGCGATGCTGGCCGCCACGCCCTCGGCGCCGTTGTACGTCCACTGAGTCGCTGCCAACGACCACACCTGCCCCGGCGCCGCGATCAGGTCGCCGGAGAACGCCCAGCGCTTGCCGTCCACGTCCGCCAGCAACGTCAGCGAGCCGGTGGTGTGGCCAGGAGTCGGCAGAACGGTGAAGCGCACGCCGGAGAACTCCCACGACGAGTAATCGCCGAGCAGTCCGGACACCGGCACGGGCTCCAGCAGCGAGAATCGGTCTTCCCGGTTGTTGTAGTTGTTGGCAACCGGTCGCGATTGCCAGTGTTCATCGACCTTGGCGAACAGGTCCTGCTCAGCCGACGGCACCCAGATCGGGATACCCTGCTCGACGGCGCGCGGCAGGCCCTGAACCTGATCGCGGTGGTGGTGGGTGACGAGGATCGCCGAAACCTTCTCCACCCCGATCTCAGGGAGCTTATCCAGCACATCTCCGCAGCCGAAGTCGATCAACACCGCTTCACGGCCGCTGCGCACGACATAGACATTGCAGCTATCCACAAAGCGGTATACGGAGTCAGACAGCTTGTCCATGATATTTAGTGGTTGCTCTCAATCATTGATACCGGCCGTAACGTTCGGCCGCTTCGACCAGCCGGAAGATATTTTCGTCGGGCGTGTCGCGCCCGCACTGGTCCCCCGTCGACAGGATGAAACCGCCGCCCGCCCCGGCTGCGTCGATGGCGCGTCTCGCGGCGTCCTCTACATCCTGCGGTGTGCCACGGAGCATCACGTCCGTGGTGTGAAGATTCCCCATCAGTGCGAGCTTCTCCCCGTGGGCGCGTTTGACTTCGGCCAGATCGCAGTCACCCCTCGGCGGAATCTCGAGCGGATTAATACAGTTCAGATCGGTTTCTTCCGCGCACCAGCGCACCAGCTCGCGTTCCTTGCCGCACGAGTGCAGCATGGTCGGAACGCCCGCCTCGCGCGCCATACGCGTCAGCTTCTTGATCGTCGGCAGCGATAGCTCCCGCGCGATCTTCGGCGATTGCAGGGTGATCGTGCCGGACCCGCTCAACAGCACGAAATCCGGCTTCTCATCCAGGATCATTTCCATCTGTTTGAGCACCTGCCGCTCGTGAAGCTGCCGCAGTTGCTCGATGTAGTCATGCTTGAAGTAGTACCACGTGCTCAGGTCCATCAGGCCGCCTCGAAACAGGCCCAGCCACGTGTGGAAGCCCGGATAGTTAATGCTGACGCCAAACGCACCCAGCTCGCCCAGCACTTCGCGCTGGTAGTGCAGCAGCGACGGGTTGTAGCCCACCGGCGGCGCGAACCACTTTTCCAGCAGCGGCCACATCGTCTCGATGTCGTCAATTGGCGGGCGCGTGGTCGTGGGCGAGTCCGCGAGGTAGTACGTCACTTCCTCGGTATACGGGATGCCGTCGAGCCGCCCGCGCCGCCGCACGACCCACCGGTCGGCGGTTTTGCGGATGTCCTCGACCACGCTGGCGCGCTCGCCCGGCCACTGGTACTGCATCGACCCGTCGGTAAACCACCCGTCGATCCCGAAGTAGCGGACGGCCTCGATATACGCGCGCCACAACGGCGGGTCTGCGAAGTAATACACTTCCCAGAACGGCTTGCCCGTCAGGCGACACGGGATCATGTTCGAGAAATCGGGCGCCACCGGCACGCGATCGGGCTGCCCGTTGGTCATCGCCACGATCATCCGCTCGCGTGACGTTATCCCGGCCATGCTCAGCCAGCCCTTTTCCCCAGAGGGATCAGCGCCGGAGTGCCTCTGCGGACCGCATCCACCGCGTAGATGTACAGCGCCGCCGACCACGACTGCCCGTCAAAGCCCATCGGTCGACCTGATTGCCCGTGGAACCACTCGTTAAAGCCCCACTCGCCGGTCTTTCCGGCGCGGTTCATCGCTCGCAGCTTGCCAAGCTGGCGCGCCGCTTCGTCCAGGCGGCCTGCCCGCACCAGCGCTGCGACGTAGAACCCCCCAATGTACGGCCACGCCCCGCCGTTGTGGTAGTGATGCGGCAGGTTGAGGTTCCGCACCCGATAGTAGTCGCGCCAGTCCTTGTCTCCCGGCTGGAT
>CBINGT010000344.1:0-4396 GCA_966250245.1 uncultured Anaerolineae bacterium | reverse complement strand
ACGGAGAGCAGTTCACCGTCGAAACCTCCACCCAGTTGATCCCACGCACGCTCAGTTCAACCGCGTGGCGGCGGACCTCCGTGCGCTCGGCTGGGGTCAGCCGTGGCGAAAACTGCGACAACAGCCGCCGCCCCACCCGCTCAACCGCGCTCATATCCATGTCGATCGCCTGCTTGACGACGATCACCGGGCCGGGCGCTTGCGCCAGCATCCGCTGCACGATGTTTCCGAAGATCCAGCGGTCAAGCGGGCTGCGCTCCGAATAGCCGAGCACCAGCACATCATTCGGCGTCAGGCGCGACAGCACGCCATAGCCCACATCTCGCGCGTGCAACACCGAGCGCCGCACGATCCGCGCCCGGTCCGCTGGCAAGCGTGACAGCGACGCCTCGATGCGCCCCAGACCGTGCCAGTCCGGCATGTGCGGATCATCTTCGACGTACACGGCGACCGGCTCGGCCTCGTAGCGCTCCGCCAGTTCCACGCCGACCCGCGCCGCAACCCGCGCGTTGTCGCTGCCGTTGAGCGGCATCACAATGCGGTGAATGTGTTCCAGTTCCAGCCGGTGACCGCGCGATCCGCGAAAGACGATTAGATCGCACGGCGTCGTCCGCGCCACCGACTCGACCACCGGGCCGACCGTCCCCTTGCCGTGCCCCATCGCCTGGAAGCCAAGCACGATCAGCGAGACGCCCTGCTCGCGCGCCACGTCGAGGATCCCGCGCGCAATGGTCGGCGCCGAGCGCGCCACCAGCTCGACATCCAGCCCTTGCGCGCGCTCCGCCTCGATCACCGCGGTCAGCGCCTCGACCGCGTCATCGTCGCGCTCGGTGTCGCCTTGTTCGACATACAGCGCGATGACGTGCCCCTCAGCGCGATCGGCCAGGCTCCACGCAAGATGCAGCAAGCCCGGCGCCGTCTGCGGGTTAGCTACCGGCACCAGCACGAGCCGCGAATGTTCGGAATAATCCCCGGTTGAAGTATCCGGCATGGCCTTGACTCTCCGTTTGACCACCACTGGATTGTATAATTTTGGCAGATCGGCGCAATTCGTTGCGACCCATGTGCAGAGAGACCAAAGTAGGATGGCGCAGAACAGGGGATCCGCCTATAGTCTGCGGAGAACGACTGCGAAAGGCGAGGCGATGAACTCTCAGAGCGGCACTATCTGGGACCGGCTGGCACGGCTGTTCAGGCGGGCGGAGCCCGCGCGTGATGAGCGAGTGGCTGTCACCGTCGAGCATCTGGCGCGCACGTACGGCGTCCGCGCGGTGGGCGTCGAGGAGCAACCAACCGCCCGCCCCTGGCGCGCCGAGGAGCTTTCCCTGCTGGACGAAACGCTCGCCCTGCTGGGGCCGCGCTTCTACGGGCCGTTCCTCGATCATCCGCTGCATATCTGGCTGGATACGGCGCAGGGCGCGGGGGGATTCGGTCACGGTTGGCTGCGGATCGGCGATCCGGGCGAAGACGTTTCGGTCGTCTATCGCATCTTCCTGCACGAAGCGACGCACGCCTCGAATGAATATCGCGGCTGGCCGTACGAGAAGCAGTTTTGCACGCGCCCTGGCCTCGACTGGCGGATGGTCGACGGGGAATGGCGCCATCCACGCCAGCAGGGGCGGCTGCAACGCCCCGGCCCCTGGGAAACGCTGCCGGTTGATTCGCGGGACGTCAGCACCAACCCCGGAGAAGACCTGGCCGAGACAGTGCGCTATTTTGTGCACTCGGTCCGTAACGAGCGCCAGTGGCTCTGGCCGCTGGATCAGTCCAAGCCCGCGACGTATCTGTGGGACACCTCGCCTACCCGCTTCATCTTCGTACGCGACTACTTCCTGGCGTTGGGCGCCGAGCACCCGTGGTATCGTCGCCTGGACGACGAGACGGAAGAACGCGTCCATCGCGACCTGTTCGAGTGAGTTTCTATGCGCGAGCCAGCTTACATTGCTATTGACGACGAAGGTTATCTTACGCTCTACTGGGGCGACGGGACCGAGCCGGAGAAGGTCCCCATCGCACGTGGAGCGTATCTTGCGGGCGCGCAACCGACCGTTGACGACATCGAAGCGCTGGCCGAGTGGGCATGGGCTGAGGGCTACGAGGTCATCACCCCGGCCTACGACCTGGAAGCAACGCCGATTCCACTGGAGCCAACACAACACGACCGCGACCGGCTTGATCCGGACGAGGTCGATGCATTACTCGATGATTTAGACTCGGCTGGCTGACGCGCCCTGCCCTGCTAGAGGTGGAACATGATCTTGCCGCTCTCGCCGCTCATGAAGACGTGATACGCCTCGTCAAAGTCTTCCAGCTCAAACTCGTGCGTCACCAGCGCGCTGAGATCGACCGCGCCGGACTCGAGCAGCCCGCGCGTCTTGTACCACGTATCCCACAGCCGCCGCCCGACGATCCCCCGCACGATCGCGCCCTTGAAGACGATGTGCTGGTTCAGGTCGAAGGTGAACGGGCCCGGCGTCAAGCCGAGTAGCGCCGCCTCGCCGCCATACTTCAGCACGCAGAAGCCCTCGTTGATCGCGCTCGGCGCGCCGGACATTTCGAGCAGCACGTCCACGCCCTCGTCGCAGGTCGCTTCCATGATCGCCGCGACCACGTCCACCTCGCCCACGTTGAACGTCTCATCGGCCCCGGCTTGCTTCGCCATCGCCAGCCGGTAATCGCTGATGTCCGTCGCGAACACCTTGCGCGCGCCTGCCGCCTTCGCCACCGCGATCGCCATGATGCCGACCGGGCCGCAGCCTGTCACCAGCACATATTTTGCGGAGAGGTCCTGCGCCATGGCAGTGTGCACGGCGTTTCCAAAATTTTCTTCCAGCACCGCGATCCGCAACGGCAGATCGGGCGCGTTCGGCCACACATTCTGCGCCGGAATGGCGATGTATTCCGCGAAACCGCCGTCACGATCGACGCCGATGATCTTCGTGTTCTCGCAAATGTGCTCACGCCCGGTGCGGCAGTACAGGCACTCGTTACAGACCACATGGCTTTCGAGCGACACCGGCTCCCCGACGCGCACGCTGGTCACGTCCGGCGCCACCGCCGCGACCTCGCCCGTAATTTCATGCCCCACAACCAGCGGCGGCTTGATGCGGTTTTGCGCCCATTCATCCCAGCGGTAAATGTGTAAATCCGTGCCGCAAATCGACGCGGCGCGCACCCGCACCAGCACTTCGCCCGGCCCAATCTCCGGCACCGGCAGCTCGACCAGCTCCAGTCCGGGACCCGGCGCTGGTTTAATCACCGCTTTCATCGTCTTGGGAATGGCTTGAGTCATTGAAGAAAATCCTGTCTCGCAGTAGTCGGTGGAAAATTCTTTCGCCCATTGTAGTCGCCACCTAGGGCGCTCACAAGTGTCGACCGTCCCATCTTGCGGCGGCGGATCGCGCAAAAAGCGGAGCGCGCTGGCTCCGCTTCTGTCAACGAATTTGTACCACTGCTGTGGTGCTGTCTAGCTAACCGATTATTCCGCTACCGACTCCGGCGCCCAGTGGTTGAGTGGAACGCCCGCCAGCGCGGGAATCGCGCCGATGGTCGCCAGGATGTTGTCGCCCGGCATCTCATCCTGATAGCGGAACGCGCCGCTTTCCTCTTGCAGCCCTGTCAGGAAGTCCTGCGGATTGTTCCACTCGGTCAGATCTTCCTCAAGCGCGATCAGCGCCTGCACCACGAGCGCAGTCGAGCTGGCGTCGCTGGTCGTGCCGAAGTCGCTCGGACTTTGATAGGGCCAGCCGCCGTCCTCGTTCTGGATGCTCGCCAGATAGTCCAGCCCGCTGCTAACGGCGTCCTCGGCGTCTTCACGGGCCAGCGCCTGCAGGCACAATCCCGTCGTGTTTGTGTCGGACGCCTGATCTGCGATGAAGCCCCAGCCGCCGTCGTCGTTCTGCGCGGCCAGAAACGCGTCAAGCGCGCCGTCCGGCAACGGCTCGCCCGCATTCTGCAACGCGATCACGCTCAAGCAGTGATCGAATGCGCCCATGCCGAACGTGCCCTCCTCGCCTTGCAGCGCCAGCAGGTCGCTCACCAGATCTCGCCCGTTGAAATCGGACGGGTCTTCCCCGGCGGCGACCAGCGCGGTGATCACCTTCGCAAGCTGCCCGGCGTTCTCATCCGCGACGCCCGCTTCGATCAGCGCGCCCAGCGCATCGAGCGGCGTCTGATCGTCGCCCGCCGCGTACTCCGCAACATCCTCGCCCGCCGCCGCGATCGCGACCACCGCATCGGCCGTCGCGCCAAGATCGCTCTCAGGCGCGAATCCGTTCGAGAAGCCGCCGTCCTCGCCCTGCACCGTCCGCAAATAGTCGAGCGCCGCGCTCAGCGTGTCGTCCGTTTCCTGCGCGCGCGTGCTGCCGCCGATCGCCAGCGCCAGACCGGCAACTAC
>CBINGT010000343.1:0-4401 GCA_966250245.1 uncultured Anaerolineae bacterium | reverse complement strand
ATCGGGCAGGCGCTCCATCAGCGGCTCGTCCGGCGCGGCGCTGGTCAGCAGCGCGACCTTCAGACCGAACGCGGCTGCCGTGTGCGCAGCAAACGACACCGTGCCCCCCAGGTGCGGGCCGTAGGGCGTTACGTCGTGTGTGATGTGTCCGATCAGCAGATAATCCGGAACAATCTCGGCGGCGTTGGGCATCAGGCTCCTCATCGAGTCGGCGAACCGTCGTTCGCACGTGGGCACAGAGTTCGCGCAAGGGCACGCGGATGCACTGCGCGGATTGGCTTTCGACAGATCCCTTAACAATATGCCGCCACCCGATCATGGGTCGCGGCATGAGAAGGCGAGAATCACAAAACGATTACCGGCGGCGCGGGATGATCGTCACCTTGCGGTTTTCGCCCTCGCCGACGCTCTCGGTCGTCACGTCTGGATGGTCGCGCAGCGTCAGGTGGACGATGCGGCGCTCGTACGGCGGCATCGGCTCCATCGAGACGGTGCGGCCGGTTTGAATGGCCTGATCGGCCAGGCGCAGCGCCAGGCGACGCAGCACCTTCGCGCGGCGCGCCTTGTAGCCTTCCACGTCGAGCACAATGTTGGCGCGGCGCTCAAGCTCGCGGCTGGCGATCAGCCGAGTGATGTACTGCAACGCAGCGAGCGTCTCGCCCCGGCGTCCGATCAGCGAGCCAAGGTCACGCCCGCGAATCTGCAGCACCCAGGGTGCCTGCTCGCCCTCGGCAGGCTCGGCGCGCAACACGACCACTTCCGCGCGGATCTTCATCTTGCCGAGCAGTTCTTGCAGCGTCGCGCGGCCAACGCGCGCGTCGTCGTCCAATTCGTCTTCGGGGACGGGCGCGGCGCGATCTTCCTGTTCTTCCTCTTCTGGTTCCTCGCGGCGCGCCTGCGGAGCGGGCCGGGCCGGGGCGGGACGCGGCTCGGCAGCGGCAGGAGCAGGAGCCGGTTCCGGCTCGGGCTCAGGGGTCGCAGCGGGCGGCGCCTGATAACGGGGCGGGGCCGCTGTGGTGAGACGAATACGCGCCTGACGCGCCCCCAAGCCGAGGATGCCACGGCTCGGTTCTTCCAGAATTTCGACGATGACGCTCTCGCGCGCGACATCCAATTGCGCGAGGCCGATTTCAATCGCCGTCTCAATATCGGCGGCAGTCGTTTCTACAGACCGCGTTTCGCTCATAGCACCCCCTTTACGGGTTCAAAGAATCAACTCTTGGCTTTGCTCTTGCTCCGTGGCTCCACGCGCGTATCCCGGATACCAGCGCGCTTCGGTTTGACAATCGGAGCCGTTGCCGGGCTGGGCCGCGACGCGGACGGCTGAGCCTTCGGCTGGCTGCTCGCGGGCTTGTCGGCGCGGCGCTGCTTGGATTTCTTCCCCTGCGCGCGCTTGCCGGTGCCCTCGGCAGCGGGAGCGTCTTCCACCACCGTCACCGCTTCTGACTCAACCACCTTTGGCGTCTCTTCTTCGGGCACGCGCCCGGTCAGGCGGCGGAAGTCAATCCGCCCCATCGCCGCGTACTGCGCGATACCGATCAGATTCGATGCAATGAAGTATATCGAAAGGCCTGACGCGAATGACAGCGAGAACACGCCGAACATCAGCGGCATGATGGTCATCATCTGGCGAGACATCGCTGCCGCCTGGTCCGACTGACCACCGCCACTGCTGGACGGCGTGGCGGGCATCAGTAGCTTCTGCTGGAGCCACGTCGTAATCACGACCAGCACCGGCAGAATGTAGAGCGGGTCCGGCACAGCGAGGTTCAGCCACAGCCAGTGGCTTTGCAGCGGTACCTGCGACGCCAGGCTGGGCACCCACAGCCGCCCGGAAAGGTCCAGCAGCTCAAGCGGGGTCGCCGCCAGCGTCGCGACGATTGCACGATACAGACCGATCAGGATCGGGAACTGGATCAGCAGCGGCAAACACCCGGCCAGCGGATTGACGCCATACTGCCGGTAAAGCTCCATCTGCGCCTGCGCAGCACGCTCGCGGTCGTTCTTGTACTTTTCCTGGATGCGCTTAAGCTCCGGCTGAAGCTCCTGCATCGCCTTGGTGGAACGCTGTTGCTTGAGCGTCAGCGGCATGGTCGCCAGGCGCACCAGGATCGTGAAGACCACGATCGCCAGGACGACGTTGCCCCCCAACACCTGATACAGGAACAGCAGGATGGTGATGAAGGGGTTGATAATCAGATCAAGCATGGCTGGGTGCCTTCACACTCATTCGCGTTTGGGGGCCGGGTTTGCCGGTTTTAATTGTCGCCATAGGTCCACGCACCCTGGCCGTTATCGACGTTCAGCGCGACGATCAGGCGCTCACGGTTGTCCGTTCCGGCGACCACGCGTGTCGCACCTTCGTCTTCGACGCTCACCAGCTCGGTCAGCACCTTCGCTTCAACGTTGGTCGCCCACACGCCCGTGCCGTCCTCGGTGTTCCGGGCGAACACACGCCCATCTTCCGAACCGACGATCACCAGATTGCCGATGACCAGCGGCGTGCCACGGAGCGCTTCGGTCGTCAGGTTCTGTTTCCAATCCTGCACCAATCCGTCTTCCGTGATGTCAACGGCGTACAGGTTGCCGCCCAGGTCGCCGATGTACAGCCGGTCGCCATCCATCGCCGGGTTGCCCCAGACCCAGTCTTCCGTCTCGAAGCGCGCCACGATCTCGGCGTTCGCCACGTCCACAGCCACCACGCCCGCGCCGAACGTCCCGACGTAAACACGCTGGCGCTCGGGGTCGGCCAGCATATCGCCCGGCGCCGCGCCGCCCAGGTTCACGCGCCACAGTTCGTCGCCCGTTTCAGGATTGAGCGCATAGAGATGGTGGTCAAGCGAGGTGACGAGCAACATCGGCTCGCCGCTGGGGCTGGCTTCGGCGTCGAGATACAGCGGGGTGCCCCACACGCCGTGCTCCGTCTCGAAGGTCCACACCTCGGACGCATCCTCGCGCGAGACAGCCACCACGTTGCGGCTGCCCAGGCCGAAGAACGCGAGGTCCGGGCTAAGCGCCACGCCGCTGATCACCCGGTCCGGCGCCTCGGGCGAAAGCGGGCCGATCAGCGTCTCGCGCTCCGGCTCGTACACCCACAGAGCGGTGCCGGTCTCCGAGTCAATCGCGTGCAGCCGGCCGCTGTAATCGCCCACGTAGACGCTGCCATTATCGGCCACCGGCACGGCGAAGAATTGCGCGTTGCGGTTGTCCTCGTCCGGATATTCCCACAGGACCGCGCCGCTCACCGCATTCAGCGCGGTGACCGTCTGGTTGTAGCTGACGAGGATCATCTCCCCGTCCAGGTCGGAGCTAATGCCCGCCCAACTGCCGCCCGCGACGCCGCCGCAGGCCGTCAGCACGACCGCCAGAAGCAGCAATATCCCCAGCCGCAGGTGGGGAAGCCTGTGTTTCACGGAAGAAATGCTCAATGCTGTTTTCCTGACACTCATTCCAGCAGCGCGGCCGCTCTATGGAACCGGATCGTATCCGCCAGGGCTGATGGGATGGCAGCGTCCGATGCGCTTCAGCCCCAGCCAGCCGCCTTTGAGCAGCCCGTACTTCTCGATCGCCTGGTACGTATAGTGCGAGCAGCTCGGCTCGAACCGGCAGCTCGGCGGCAGCATCCGCGACAGCGTGCGCTGGTAGATCCGGATCGCGAACAGACCGATTGCTTTCATTCCGCCCGACCTTCCGACTCACCGGGCTCGTCTTCCCACAGCCCGGCGCGGCGAAGAAGTGTGGTCACGGCTTCCTGCACGCTGGCGAATGGCTGCCCGGCAATCGCATCGCGTGCGATAAAAACCATGTCGTGCCCGCTACGCAGCGCCGGATGCGCCTGCCGGACCGCTTCGCGCAGCAAGCGCCGCATTCGATTTCGGCGGACCGCATTCCCCAACCGCTTGCCGGTGATGAAACCGTAGCGGTTGTGCGGCAGGTCATTGGGCGCAACGCTCAGGATCACGAAGGGATGGCGCCAGACTCGCCCGGATGCGCGGAGACGCGCGAAATCCTCTTTACGGCGCAGTCGCAAGGGGCGCTGCATGGCAGCGGACGCATGGCCGCGAGCTAGTCGCTCTTCCAGTTGACCTTCTTGACGTGGTTGTTCATCGTCGGCGCGAGCACCTTACGGCCCTTCGCGCGGCGCGCCTTGAGCACCTTGCGCCCAATGCGCGTGCTGTTGCGCTGGCGAAATCCGTGCACGCGAACCCGACGACGTTTCTTCGGCTGGTAGGTACGCTTTGGCATGACAGGTTTCCTCTTTCAAAAAACGCGCACAAGGGCGCGAGTTCGACAATTCGTTGGGGGTCGGCGCGGCCCTCAGCAGCGGCGCGGCGCGGGCCTGCGCCTCGCAAACGAGAGGGCAAGTATAGCGTAAGCCCCCTACCCGGTCAAGCGTGCGTT